>NZ_DATFKB010000018.1:0-15843 GCF_035268865.1 Salinivirga sp.
GCCCATGTACATTTGATCCATCGCAAGGTATTGGTCGCTTATGTTGTAAATCTCAACAAAATCATCGCAGCCTTCGGGCGGGTTAAACAAAATTTCGTTAATTACAAGATCGTGCTCCTCAGGTGCAACCGGTTTTTTGAAGTTGAAAGTTGTTGGCTCCATTACATTGCGGTTGCAGTCTTCAAAATTGTTAAGCGTAATGGTGTAATTTATATCATGTGCAAGTGGTGCTGTAAGCTCCATGATGATTTCCCTGCCTTTTGGGTGTGGTATGTGCAGATTTGAAATGTTAACATCGTTGCTTGTTAGATTTTCGATGGATGCTTCGGGCCACAAAGGGCTGTCAAATTCAATTTGAATGGTAGTGTCGCCCGGAAGAATGTAATATAAAGCTTCTGGCTTTTCATTGTCGGCATTTTCAGCAAAAACAGCATTTTGCATATTCGGTGTACCAAAATTTTCTGATGTGCTTGTGCGCCAGTTTTCTGAATCGCCACAAAGATGTTCAGTGTCAATCCGCTCAAGTGCATAGCCGCCAAGTTCAGCTAAATTGTTATCGTGCCATTGGTCGTCATAGTCCACCCATGTGATGTTGTTGCCATCTGCGTCATTGAGCTGAAGCAATGTGCCGCCATCGCTAAGGTCAGAATCGTCGAAGAGGTAAATTGCATTTTCCGGTGCATCGGGATGAGCTGCTATATATTCGGGTAAAATGAGTAAGTAACCGTTGGGGGGAATAACATTGGCCGGAAGGGTCCATGTTCTGCTTCCTGCTTGTAGTGTCCATCCCTGTAACGATACATCTAAAGAATCTCTGTTGTATAATTCAAGATATTCATAAGCAATTCCCGTTTCGTTATTAGGCTCGGCCAGTATTTCATTGAAGATTATTTGCTGGAATTCTGACGGAACAAAATAGAAGCTGATCACTGTATCTGCCATGGCATTGCCACAGTAATCAACTATATTGCTAATAGTGATCTCCATTGCTGTTCTGGGAGGCAGGGTTTGTGTGGTGGCAATTTGCCAGATCTTTGGGTATTCGGGATTGGTGGAGAAAACTACATTACCCGGATCGGGACTTATGGTGATGTTGTCGGAGTTAATGAGCTGACCGGTTACAGTCTCTGAAAATTGAACTGTAATTGTATGGTCATCAATTACCGAGACTGATGCTACAGAAGGTGGGGTGTTGTCGGGGTTTTGTGCATCAACAGAGTTGATTGTTCCGGGTGTACCCCCAACAGAGCTTTCTGATGCATGCCAGTTGTTGGCTTGTGCACACCATGTATCCGGATCTATTTGTTCAATACTCCAGCCGCCATCTTCTTTTTCAGGGTCATGATACCAATTTGGTGTATAGCTGATACCATGAATTACCTGTCCGCTTGAGTCTTTTAGTGTTACAGGTTTCCCATCATTTGTTAATGCTGATGTGGTGATGAGGCCAAGGGTTTCACCATAAATGGAGTACTCGTCGGTGGCTGCGCTGCTTGTAATTATTAAGTAGCCGGCAGGTGGTATGGTATACTCCGGGAATATCTCTGTATTATCATCAATTTCAAGCGTCCAGTTTGCCAGGTTAATTTCATAATCTGAGCGGTTGTAAAGCTCAATATAATCGTACTCAGGCAGGCCAACAGGTGGGTATGTATCAAATAGAATTTCATTTATAACGATTTCACCGGGTAGAGGAATGAAGTAGGTGAAATATGCTGAAGTATCATTCGCTAAATTGCCTTCCATATCTTGCAGGGCAGAAATATTCAAGGTGTCTTGTTCGCGGTTGATAAAATCGTTCTGAAAGTATAGGTTTATAACACTGCCATTTGCGTCAAAGCTTAAGGATTGTGGTACGCCAGCTTTTGCTGCCTCAAAATTAGTGGTCGTAATAAGTGAAGTATCCAGCGATTCTGAAAAAGTCAGCGAAAGGGTATTTGCGTTTTGCACAGTTATTTGTTCAAGTGCAGGTGGAATGGTATCATAAATTATTTCTCCAATATAAATGCTGTCCATGTAAACAACACGCTCTTCAGAGGGAGTGCTGATGTTGGTGCAAATACCAAAATAATTACCAGTTGTGATTTCCTGATCTGCAGAAGTTCCTCTCAATGTTGATGCTTGTTCATATATACCTTCATCAATGTAGAGTTTCCAGCCATCGGCTTCAGTACGCGTAATTTTGACGCTGTAGGGTTGCGGTGTGCCTGAATCGCTTCCATCCGGAAATCCTGTTTCAATAATGGGTGTTGATATCGTTCCGGTCTGTTTATACAGTATAAAGGTGTCATCTGCTCCGCCATCGAATCTTAAAAAATATCCGTAAAAGTCCGGGTTGTCGGAGTCAAGCTGTTCTGGGGCGTTTGTTGAAGCATTGAGCAAAATATAAAAATCGTTCGTACTTGAAATACTCCAATTGGCACCGTCAGCTATGGTGAAAGACCACTGGCCAAAAGAGCGTAGGGCTTCGAAAGAAATGGTTTTGCTTCCGGTATTCTGCCTTGAGCGTAGCATGGCGCCGTCTGTGACATATTCTGAGCTAAAGCTTCCATCTCCTTCGATGGGGGGATCAAGAATTTCAAAATCTGAAACCTCACCCTGCCATTGAGGGTTGGTATTAAGGTTAAAATCACTGAATGATTCGGTTATGTTTTGGTTGAGTATGGCAGGCGTTATGACCTGAATGCTGGTATCAATTGTATTTCCTTCGAGGTCTGCTACACCAGAAACATCAAGCGTTAAGCTTTGGCTTGCCTGTAATCCTGAATTGAATGTCAATCGTAATTTGTCATGATTATTGTGTACATAACCTACCAAATCTGGTGAGCCAGTGCCTTGCAGATTGTAATTTGAAATATTGTGCGCAGTAACGGAGTCTGTGTATTCATCAAAATGTAAATCAATTGTCTTAGTGCTTGTTACTAAATGTTCTGTAATAAACGGTGGCTGTTCATCGGTAATAAAATCTCTTGTAATAATTTGATCTATGTATGCTACACGCTCGGGCCCGGGGTTTGCAATATTGGTCACTATACCAAAAAATGATGAGTTTGTGATTTCGTTGTCTGTTGCTGTACCCAGGAGGTTTTGAGGATCGAGGTACAGGCCTTCTTCAATAAATAAATTCCATTCCCCACTACTATTGCGAGTGATTTTTATGCTGTATGTTTTAGAGGCGGTAGCATCATCGCCATCGGGGAAGTTGGAATTTAATATTAATGTACTTGTTGTACCGGTTTGTTTATGTAAAGTAAAGCTGTCGCCTTCATTACCGTCAAACCTTAAATAGTAGCCGTTAAAATCGCGACTGCCATCTTTTAATTGTTCTGGATCATTAGTATCGCTAATCAAAACAACATAAAAATCATTTGATCCTGATATTGCCCATCCTCTGCCATCTGCAATTGAGAAAAGCCATTCGCCATAGGCCCTTGTAGAGGCTGTAACGAGGGCAGCATCGCCACTATCGGCTGCTGAGCGCAATAGACTACCATCGTCGTTCCACGTTTCGTCTATACTTCCGTCACCTGAATTGGGCGGGTCTAATACGGTGAATTTTTCAGTGTCGCCTGTCCATTCCGGGTTGGTAGTAAAGTTCATGTCTGTAAAGGACTCTGAAAGCTGGGCGAGCGTTATGTTTGAGCAGAATAGTAATCCGGTGAAAAGGTATAGCGCAATTATTCGCATCTTTTATTAATTTTGTGATTGATTTACGATTAAAGCAAACGCAATAATTATTGAATTGAAAAATACAAATAATTGCTTTTACGTACAATCAATAATCAATCTATTATTCACATATTTCACCGATAAAAATCATTAGGTTATGAAACTTGCTGTTGTAGGAGTTACAGGTTTGGTTGGAAGAAAAATGTTGGAAGTGCTTGATGCGTATAGATTTCCTGTCGATGAGCTTATTCCTGTGGCTTCAGCCCGTTCGGCGGGCCAGAAGGTCGAGTACCAGGGAACAAGTTATACGATAGTTGAACCCGAACAAGCAGTTAATCTTAAACCCGATCTCGCGTTGTTTTCAGCTGGAGGAAGCGTATCAAAGCAATGGGCTCCGCGTTTTGCCGAAGTTGGATGCAAAGTAATTGATAACAGCAGTGCCTGGCGCATGCACAAAGATATTAAATTAGTGGTACCTGAGGTAAATGCCCACGTGTTGAGCGCTGATGATATGATTATAGCAAATCCAAATTGCAGTACCATTCAAATGGTGATGGCTTTAGCTCCGCTCCATTCGAAATATAAAATTAAACGTTTGGTAATTTCTACTTATCAATCTATTACAGGTACTGGGAAAGATGCTGTAGATCAAATGAATAATGAACGAAAAGGTATAGCGGCAAATAAGGTTTATCCGCACACGATTGATCTGAACTGCCTTCCACATTGTGATGATTTTCTCGATAATGGCTACACTAAAGAGGAGATGAAGTTAGTGAATGAGACAAGAAAAATCTTGTCTGATCAAACCATTGGAATAACGGCAACCGCTGTGCGGGTTCCTGTTACAGGAGGGCATGCCGAATCGATCAATGCAACCTTCCACAATGATTTTGATTTAGCGGAACTTCGAGAATTACTCAATAAAGAAAAAGGCATGGTGGTTGAAGATGATCCCTTTAATAATGTTTATCCGATGCCCATTAATAGCCATGAACGCGACGAAGTTTTTGTAGGCCGCCTGCGGCGCGACGAATCTCTCCCCAATACCTTAAATCTATGGGTTGTTGCTGATAATTTACGTAAAGGCGCTGCTACGAATGCGGTTCAAATTGCTATGCATCTGAAGCAAAAAGGGTGGTTGTAATATAAATATCCAATTCTCCCTATGATTTTTTGATACTGAACAAACCCATTCTGATTTTACAAAAATCTGAATGGGTTTGTTTTTTATTGTGTTACTAAAACTGGCCGTTTTTTACTTCAAAAAATCATTGAAGTAATCTGTTACTTTTTGCATAAGATGAATTCGGTCTTTACCCCTGACATTATGTTCTGCTTGAGGATACACAAAGTAATCCACCGGAATGTTGTTTTTAATGCAGGCTCTTAAAAAAGCAAGGCTGTGTTGTTGAACTACCGTTGGGTCCATGCCCCCATGTATAATAAGCAATTTTCCTTTTAATTCGGGAGCCATATCAATCAGGCTGGTTGATTTATATCCTTCCGGGTTTTCTTCGGGTGTGTCCATGTAGCGTTCGCCATACATAATTTCATAATACTTCCAGTCAATAACCGGGCCACCTGCAACGCCAACCTGGAAAACCTCCGGGTGGTGTGTCATCAGAGATGTGGTCATGAATCCTCCGTAACTCCATCCATGAACACCTATTTTGGTAGTATCTACATAGCCCAGTTTTTTCAGAAACTTTATACCTCTTAATTGGTCTTCCATTTCGAGTTTTCCCAATTGTCTGTGTGTGGCATTTTCAAAAGCCAGTCCCCGGTTTGCCGATCCACGATTATCAATAGTCAACATTACATACCCGTTTTGCGCCATATATTGCTGCCACATTCTCGCACCGCCCATCCATCTATTGCTAATTAACTGTGCATGGGGACCTCCATACACGTAAACTATGGCTGGATAAGTTTTTGTTGAGTCGAATTCTGTTGGCTTTATTAAGCGGTAATATAAATCAGTTTTTTCATCGCCGGCTTTAATGGTGCCTATTTCCATCTCTCCGAGAGCATACGGTTTTAATGGATTTTTCGCTTTTTTTAATGTGTGTTTTTCAAGGGTGTTGGTATTTATCACTTGTGATATGCCCGGCACCTCTGTTGATGAATACCGGTCAGACAGATAATTGGCGTCGGTGGATAACTCGACCCGGTGGTATCCAGGGCTTTGCGTGATCTTTGTCTTTTTTTGCGAATTCTTTATATTTATTTTATAAGCATGACGTTCTAAAGGGCTTTCTTCGGTTGATACGTAGTAGGCATATCTGCCTTTGGGGCCAAAGCCTAAAAACTGGGTTACTTCCCAGTTCCCGCTGGTAATCTGGCCTTTTCCTTTGCCTTTCGTTGTATACAGGTACAAATGATTATAGCCATCTCTCCTGGTTTGATAAACAAATTTGTCATCATCCCCAGGTATAAAATGAATTTTGTGATAGGGTTCAACATATTTTTCATGTTTTTCCTCAAAAAGCGTGTTAACAAGTGCGCCGGTTTTTACATCGTACTTGTTAAATTTCATATGGTTTTGCTCGCGGTTAAGTACCTGTATGTATATATATTCTTCATTTGGACCCCAGGAAATATTTGTCAGGTATTGTTCTGATTCTGCATTTTCATCTTCTATGTAGATGGTTTGATTTTTATCAACATTATAAATACCAAGACTAACATGCTCACTTGGTGTGCCGGCCATGGGATAAGGCGTCATCTCAGCTTCTGCTGTTCTGCTTGTAATGTCTACAAGTGGATAATCCGTAACATCTGAATTATCTTTAATATAATAGGCCAGGTAATTCGCTTTTGGTGACCAAAATGTACCTTTCGATATCCCAAATTCTCTGCGACTAGCAGATTGACCATAAACAATGTCTTTATCTCTCGACTGTGCTACAGTTATTCTTGCGTTTGGTTTGATAATAAATAAGCTATTCCCATTTGTAACAGCAACCATATCTTTTGATAATTCATCAGGATAATCAAAGTTGTTATCTGTTGGTTGAAATGTAAATGTATTTTTTATGCTATTATCGACAGTGCTATAAACATAGAATTTATTCTTATTTCTAAAAAGTAAACGCTCATTATCGATCCAGTCTGGGCTGGATAATCGTTTTAATGAATCAGCTTTTATTGCATTTAAAGCGGCATTTAGGCTTTTAAGAGTTAGCAGTGTGTCTTTTTGTTTTGTGTCTGCATCAAATCTTATGATTTTGTTCTCTTGCGAATAAGTTAAATGTTGGGTTTGAGGTTGCCAGTATCCATAAATCGAGCTGGGGTAAAGTCCTCTCCATTGGCCAATTACAGCATCTTCCATCGTAAATTTATCATCCTGTGCCCAGGATGGGTTTGCAATTGCTACAACAAAAACAGTAAGTATTAATACTAGATTCTTCATATGATTATGTTTTAATTATTGCGAAAATAAACAGTTCGCTTCATTCTGCTTTTGGTCTGGTTTTCTCTAACTCAATATGTTGTTTGAGAAAAGCATAAGTAATACTGTTAATATTCGTACCATTAGTTTGTTATTTTTTGTAAAAATAACATTTTCGTGTTAAAAATATGTTTATGTGCTCATATCAGGGGAATTTACCTTGTAGAATTACTTTTTTTTTGCTTAATTGCACTAAATACACGTGTAAAATTATAATTATGGTTTACATAAAGCGGTGTTTCATTGTTTTATTAATGGTATTACCATTTATTCTATTTTTTTCTTCATGTAAGAACGGTCAGAAAACCAAGGACGATGCAATAAAACAAAAAGTTATAACACAGTCATCGGATTCATCGCAATCCCGCATTGTAAAGCTTAATAATAAACTTTTTAGTGTGCCATCCCCATACCAGGCAGCAATTTTTATCAACGAACAGGAGCTGCCATACAATAGTGAAGTTTTAAACGATCTTCAAACATCACATTATAATTCTACTTTCTTCCGGTCTGCTAATCTGGGAGTTTATGGAGCCGATATGGCATACATAACACTTTATGAGCAATCTCCTGATGCCATGAATTATTTCAGTGTAATTAAGGGCCTGGCCGAGAAACTCCAGTTGATGGGAGCATTTAATAAAAGTACAATCGAACGTATCGAAAATAATATCGGCAATCAGGACTCTATATTGCAAATACTGGGAAATACATATCGCAGTGCCGATGGCTATTTTAAAGATAATGATCAGGAGCACCTGGCGTGTGTGGTTATCTCAGGCGGTTGGATTGAGAGTATGTACTTGATGACACATTTAGGTGAAAAGGTCAATGATGCTTTAATACAACGTGTTGGAGAAAATAAAATACCACTTGACAATTTACTTGAACTGTTAGCACCATATAGTAACCGTGATCAGGATTACGAAAAACTGGTAGGCAAACTCCTGAACCTGGCTAATATTTATGAAAGGGTTAGTATTGATTATGCTTATATAAAATCTGAAACCGATCCTGATAATAAATTAACTAAAGTTCAAACCAGGACAAATGTTACCATGGATAGAGCAACACTCAATGAAATAAAGGAAAAAATTGGTGAGATTCGTGCCTTCATTGTAAAAGGCGAAGCAGTTTAAAAACTATAAAAAGCACTGGAGAATGAAATATTTATTGATAATACCACTATTTTTCATTGTAACTTTAAGTTCTGCCCAGCCTGCAGGAATTATGGAAACATGCCAGAATTATTTTAAAGATAAATATATTTCTGATGGTCAGCAGTACCGTGCATTGCTGGCAGGTGAGGAGGTTGCAGAGTTTCACGCTACTTTTTATAAAGATAACAGATATAGGTTGGTAGCATGTGGTGCCAGAGACAATCAGACTATTGTTTTTAATGTTTACGATAAAGAACGTAACTTGCTTTTTTCCAACAAAGACTATGACAATACTCCCTATTGGGACTTATATTTTTCATCAACAACCGATTGTATTATCGAAGCCAGACTCGATACAAATATCCAAAGTTCTGGAATTGTTTATCTTTTGATTGGGTTTGAGCATTAATTATTCCATAAATGAGCGAAAGGATTCTTAAAGCTTTAATGCAGCTATTTGCCATTATTGCCAAGCCATTGGCAGATGGTAGCGACAGAAGACTTGTTGTGAATTCTTTTCTCAATCAAATGCTTAACCAGGAACTGGCCAATGAGTATTTGCAGGTTTACGATTACTATTACTCCATTTATCAGAAAAAATTAAGCGTTAAACATAAGCGCAAAAAAAGCATTGCCTTAAGCTCTGTTAAAGTACTTAAGATATGTACTGAAATTAATAATGAACTCACACACCAACAAAAACGCGTTGTACTTTTTCGTTTGCTGGAGTTTATTAAAACCGATAATGAAATATCAGATCAGGAGTTGGAATTTGTTGAGACCGTAGCATCTACATTTTATATACCCGATAAAGAGTTTATTAAAATAAAGGCTTTTGTACTCTACGATTTTGATCGCCTGCCTAATAGTTCGCAATTACTGGTGATTGATAACCAAAAAGATGATCCGGATATGCTGGTTAATCACATCCAGACTCCCGGTATGAGAGGGCAGGTGAGGGTTTTCTCTATTGTAGAGGCCAATATGTATGTGATGCGCTATATTGGTGATGATGAGCTCTATCTTAATGGCCAACTTGTGCAGCAAGATAAAGTTTATGTGTTGACTTTTGGTTCATCAATGCGCAATTCCCGCATAAAGCCCATATACTACAGCGATATTATTAGTGCTTTCAGTGACCTTACACGCGACGAACTTATAAAGTATGATGTGAAAAAGGTATCCTACCAATTTCAAAACGGTAATACCGGATTACATGAAATTTCATTCACTGAAGAGTCCGGAAACCTTATTGGTATTATGGGGGCCTCAGGTGCTGGTAAAAGCACACTTTTAAATGTATTGAATGGAATATATAAACCCAGTGAGGGAGAGGTGCTTATTAATGGGTACAACATTCATGAGGAGGAAGATAAAATACAGGGCCTTATCGGGTATGTATCACAAGATGATCTGTTAATTGAAGAGCTGACGGTTTTTCAGAATCTGTATTATAATGCACTCCTCTGCTTTGGAAACCTATCGAAACCTATCATTTTAAAAAAGGTTGTCACGGTATTACAAAATCTGGGTTTGTATGAGATAAAAGATATGACCGTGGGTAGTCCGCTTAATAAAAAAATCAGTGGCGGACAACGGAAAAGACTCAATATTGCACTGGAATTAATCAGGGAACCATCTGTGCTTTTTCTTGATGAACCCACCAGCGGCCTCTCTTCGCGGGATTCAGAGAATATTATGGACCTGCTAAAAGAATTAACGCTCAAGGGTAAACTCATTTTTGTTGTGATTCATCAACCAAGCTCCGACATATTTAAAATGTTCGATAAATTGTTGTTGCTTGATTATGGCGGCTTCATGATTTATTATGGGAACCCGGTTGATTCTATTATGTACTTCAAATCCCGCATTCACCAGGCTGACTGGAACGAAAGTGAGTGCCATTGTTGTGGTAACGTTAATAGCGAACAAATTTTCAATATTGTCGAAGCAAATGTGCTTGATGAATATGGAAATCTAACTAAAACACGTAAAATAGGCCCATCAGAATGGTCCAGAAAGTTTCTGCGCTCCGACAAAAATCCATACCTCTTCCAGGAAAAAGAAAAACGGAGCCTGCCTAAAATTGACTTTAAGGCACCGGGTTTGCTAAAACAGTTCAGAGTATTTGTAATGCGCGATGTATTGTCGAAGTTTTCTAATAGACAATACATGTTAATTAATATGCTCGAAGCGCCCTTGCTGGCATTCATTCTCTCCTTTATTGTAAAGTTTTATAATGTTGATGCCACAAATAAACTTGGGTATACACTTTTCGAAAATAATAACCTGCCGGTCTATATTTTCATGTCTGTAATTGTAGCCATATTTATTGGCCTAACAGTTAGTGCCGAGGAAATAATTAAAGACCGGAAAATATTGCGCAGAGAGCGTTTTCTAAATTTAAGTTGGTTCAGTTATTTAACCTCCAAGGTTGCAATTTTGCTATTTATAAGTGCCTTGCAGGCTTTGCTTTTTGTGCTTGTCGGGAATTCTGTGATGGAAATACCCGGAATGAATTTTCACTATTGGCTTATGCTATTTTCTGCATGGAGTGTAGCCAATATGATGGGGCTTATTATTTCTGACTTATTTAAAACGGTAGTCACCATTTACATACTTATTCCATTCTTGGTTATTCCACAACTTATCCTGAGTGGTATTATTGTAAGGTATGATCAACTCAATCCCAGTGTATCTTCACCAACCTCAATACCATGGTACGGGGAGATTATTGCGGCCCGCTGGGCCTATGAAGGGTTGGCAGTTCATCAGTATAAGAATAATGCTTTTGAAAAGGATTTTTATCCATACAACAAGGTCATGAGTGAGGCTGTTTACCATAAGGATTATTGGTTGAAAGAGATTGAAAATAAACTCAATACCATTGACCGGCAGTTAGGTAATGATGAGACAAATTCAGAGAAGTTTGCCTACAACTTGCGGCTTGTCAGAGAAGAGTTGAAAAAGCAAATACAGGAGAATGAGCTGTTTAGTTTCGCTCAAACCGACCAAATTACGCCTGATGGTATAAATCAACAAGTTATTCAGAATGTGCGTCGATTGTTAGAAGATATGCGTAAATATTATATCAACCTTTATAATAGTGCATCTCGTCAGAAAGATGAACTTCTGGAGGAAAAACGAGCAAAACTTATGGACAATGAATCATTTATAAGGCTTAAAATGAATCATGCCAATGATCAACTTAGCGAGTTTGTTCGTAACAGCAATTCTTTTGATCGTATTATAGAGTATAACGGGCGCTTATATCAAAAGATGGATCCAATATATAAAGATCCGGAACCTGGGTTTATCCGCGCGCATTTTTATTCGCCATACAAGAAATTCCTTGGTAGTTTCTTCCCGACTTATTGGGTGAATTTCATTGTGCTGTGGCTAATGAATATATTATCTTTTATAATTCTTTATAAAAGGTGGTTGGTTAAATTGTTTGCCTGGATCGAAAAGGTAGTAGAGCGGGTGAAATCCTGAAAATAAAAGTTGCCTCTGAAAGCGAATTTCAGAGGCATTATTTTTTTACTTATATAAGTTACTCTTCGATTTCCATCATTTTAAATGGAATTTTTATAATAGATTGGTAATCTTCGCCAGCTTCAAGCATATCTTCATCATCTTCTTCGTAGTGCCAGTTAATGACTACTTCATTTCCACCTTTGTAAATGGCTTCAAGCTTTTTGAATACATCGAGAATGCACTTAGAAGAACTGGTATTGAAATACTCCAATTGAATATCCACCTCTGTTAGTTCTTTGGGGTTGTTCATGTATTCCTCTAACCAGTCTACCAATGGTTTGTAAAACTCAATAGAGTTCTCAGGTATTGAACGGCCTTTAATTTCGATGTTACCTTTTTCAGCGTTAAAATTGACCGTTGGAGTTTTTGGAGTACCTTCAATTTTTATTGGATCCATATTGTCTTTTCATTTATTGTTTAATCTCAATACTAAAATCGAAAAAAGATAATGATTTTTTATCAGAATAAAAATTATAATTAATCTTATTTTCAGCTTTCCGTGCAATGTCTACAAGACCTAAACCCCCACCACCTTTGTCGCTAAATTGTTGGTTGTCAAGTATCTCCTTGTAGAGTATTTTGAGCTCATCTTTTGATAAGTTGTTAATTTTATCTATATGTTTTTTTAAGAAATTCGACTTTTGTTCATCTACAAAATTGCCTGTTGTAATTTTTATGGCATTTTTACTATAAGTAATTATCATAATCGAGTATCGTACATCTTTTTTTTGCGTGCCATTTAAAAATACTGGATACGAGTGATGAAAAAGATTTTGTAAAGACTCAATAGCAACATTGTACACTTTTTTTCTGATTTTTTTACTTGCGTCAACTTCTTCAAGTTTATTTTCAACAATTAAAAGCAAATCGGTCAGCATGGAATCTGATAATTCACCTTTAAACGTGAATATCACTTGTTCCTTTGTTTTTTCAGCTATCCAATTTTCTAAGTTAAAGGCCATTTGCCGTTTGCTTCTTTACATTAATAACAAATATATAAATTTTTGTTTATTAGGGCCTGACATTAATTGTTAATGATATATTAAGAGATTTAATGGTACCTTACTAATACTTGAAGGTTATTTATATTTTTTTGCTTTTTTATGGCAACCCAATTCATACTTATACGGTTTTCATTGCACTCGCCACATTCGTGTATGTCAATTGTATATGTGATGTTGTTGTCTGTGTCACTATAGCTTACTTTCCTTTCATAAGTAACAATACAGCCTTTTGCTTCTGTTTTGGCTCCTAAAAGTGTTATTGTATCAAAGTTGAGTTGGGGCCTCGATGGACTTGGAGCACAACCAAGGGTTTGTTGTACACTATCGATTGTGAATTGGGGTAATTTCTTGTATAAAACTGTATCATTTACAATGATTTTCGATGTATCGAGTACACTGTAACATTTGCCCATTTCGACTTCATATAAAATTAAACCGCTATTGCCACCATAATCAAGGCAGTCTTTTTCCTCTTTGCAGCTCGCGATTAAAACAAAAACCACTGCCAATATGTAGATAGTGTGCTTCAAAATATTCAGTATTATTGGCCAAATATATAAAAACACTTATGGTTTATAGTGAAAAAATATAACTTATTCTGATTAACAACGAGAAGTGTTAAAAAAGTTTGTGAATTGCATATTATTTCACAAACGCTTTGTATTTTTGAAGATTGACCTATGATAAAGATTTGATATGATTTACACACTCGGAGAGGCTGTATACGATATTCTTTTTAAAAATAATCAGCCCGCGGCATCGGTTCATGGTGGAAGTATGTATAATGTTGCCATATCAATTGGTCGCGCAGGAAAGGATGTTGCTTTTGCGGGATTTTATGCCGATGATTTTTTAGGAAATCAATCCAGGTTTTTTTTACAACAAAATGGGGTCAGTACCGAATGCTATCGACCCGTAGCAAAAGCGAAAAGTAACCTTGCACTTGCTTTTTTAAATGAACAAATGGTGCCGGAATACAATTTCTACAGGGATGAACGCTTAAATGGACACCCTTTTGAAATAGAATTTTCCACAGCAGAGTTTCTTGTAACGGGATCTTTTTATGCCATTGATGACGACAATTTTGGCAATGTGCTGGATGTCGTTGAAAAGTCGCGGCAAAACAATGTTAATGTGGTTTACGATCCAAATATCAGAAGCAAACACCTTGATGAGCAACCTGAGAGATATGAAAGAATTGCGCGTATGATTGAACTGGCCGATTTAGTTAAGGTTTCTGCGGAAGATCTTTTTCATATTACCGGCAGCAAAAGTCATGATGACTGGAAAAAATACCTGAATAAGCATAGTGCTCAAAAATATATTTTAACGCAGGGCGCTGGTCCGGTAGAAGCAGTGTTTAATGATGAGCATTTCATATTCCAGGTGCCTGAAATAGATGTTGTAAGTTCTGTAGGCGCTGGTGATGGATTTACTGCGGGATTTGTTTCATATGGTATAGATGCTATTCAAAACAGAACACATTTTGAGTTGGCTGTAAAGCGTGGAATTAGTTTTGCCGGAGCGGTATGCAGAAGTAATGAGAACTATATTGCTGCGGAAAACGGTAATTGATTTGAGTATGGGCAAACAACAGCTAAAAAAATATTTCAGCCAATTATCCAAAGAGGACCTGGAAGACCAGATAATTGAACTGTATACAACTTCGAAGGAGGTGAAAAAATACTACGATTTTTTGCTTAATCCTGATATCAGAAAAATTATTGATGAGTGGAAAGCCAAAATCAGTAAAGAGTATTTTCCGGTTTATGGTAAAAGAGTTAAAGCCCGGCGAAGCATAGGCCAGAAAGCCATCAGGGAACTATCATTTCTTGGTGTGCCGCCTGACATTATTGCGGATATAAGGCTTTACGCCATTGAGATTGCCATACTCTTTACCATTGAGCAAAACCGTACGAATGTGGCATTTTTTAAAAGTTTTGAGACACAATTTAAAAATGCTTTAGATTATATGCATAAAAATGGCATACTTTCTGATTTTAAAAGCCGTTGCCGGCAAATTGTAACCCGTGTAAATGAAGCGCAATGGTCAAACAGAAGGAACTTTGAGTTGTTATATGCCCGGTATCAATTAAAACATAAGCAATGATAGTTATTCATATACTCATATTACTTGCCTCTTTTTACGCACTGGGTGTAATTTGTGATCGGTACTTTATTCCGGCGCTAGATGAAATTGGTACTAAACTTAAAATGCCTTCAGACGTGGCAGGTGCAACACTTATGGCTGTTGGCTCCTCGGCTCCTGAGCTGTTTATAGCACTGTTTGCGGTATTTGTGCCTGCCGAATCCGGCGAAATAGGCGGACATGGTGAAATTGGTGTGGGAACAATTCTTGGCTCAGCCCTTTTCAATTTGCTCGTAATCAGTGGTGCAGTTGCAGTTGTGCGCACGGCAGTAATTAATTGGAAACCTGTGGTGCGCGATCTCGGATTTTATTTGTTAAGCGTGCTGCTGCTTGTATTTACATTTCTTGATGGAGCAATTCTTTGGTGGGAAGCCATTTTACTGCTGGTCTTGTATGCAATGTATGTATGGGTAGTAATGAAATGGAAACACTGGGTGCATTATAAACCTGAAGCGGAACCTGAGGTAGTTAATGAGCCTGCCGTTAAGAAACCGGGCATAATTAATTTTGTTTTTAAGTTAATGTTCCCCTTCAAACACTATATTGGACAGTTTCTTGCAAGTATAACATGGATTGCATTTTTTAGTTGGGTACTGGTGGAAAGCGCCATTGAGGTAGCCCACTTTTTTGATATTCCTGAAGCAATTATTGCATTAACCGTACTGGCTGTCGGTACTTCCATTCCAGACCTGATTTCTTCTGTGCTGGTATCCAAAAGAGGTAAGGGCGATATGGGAATAAGCAACGCCATTGGCTCCAATGTGTTCGACGTGCTGGTGGGGTTAGGTTTGCCCTGGATTGTTTTTCTCGCACTCTACAATAAACCAATCCATGTTGGTAACGAAACCCTGTTTACATCGGCATTAATTC
>NZ_DATFKB010000019.1:0-9403 GCF_035268865.1 Salinivirga sp.
TGAACAAAGGGCTGCATAAAATTAAGCTCCATACAAACAACGCACTAAAAGTTGATTGGGTAAAGTTTACCATGGTGAAAAAATATCGCGAGACACCACGCAAAATGGTTCAAAACACCAATGGCGATGAGTGGAGCGTGGTATGGGCCGATGAGTTTGAAGGAAGCAAAATTGATACTACAAAATGGACTTTTGACGAAGGCAATTGGGGTTGGGGTAACTATGAACCCCAATATTATACCAACCACCGGGAAAAAAATGCACGCATTGAAGACGGGAACCTCATTATTGAAGCCCATAAAAACGACATGGGGCAGGAATGGACTTCAGCACGGCTCACAACCCGGGAAAAAGTGAGCTTTCAATATGGAAAAATTGAATTTCGCGCCAAAGTACCGGCCCACAGAGGAAATTGGGCAGCAGGCTGGACACTTGGCGATGATTATATAGATGAACTTTCATGGCCATACTGCGGTGAAATAGACATTTTAGAAAGTGTTGGTTACGAAATGGATAACGAAACAGGTGATGGTATAGCCCATGCATCAGCTCACAGCGGAGCTTACTATTTTAAACTTGGTAACCAACCCACAGCAACTACCCCGGTAGAAAACATGAATAATAAGTACCATACCTACGCAGTTGAATGGACCCCTGAGTACATAAAGGCTTTTGTAGATGGCAATCATTACTTTACTTATGATGACAACACTACAGAACTTTCATGGCCATTTGATAAGCCACACAATATCATACTCAACCTGGCCATGGGCGGAGGCTGGGGAGGCGCCCAGGGTATAGACGAAACCGTCACTTCACAAAAAATGATCATCGATTATGTCAGGGTTTATGAAAGAAAATAAACAAATAGTCAATAAGCTCAGCACTGGGCTGCTTTTACTCGTGGTACTGAGCCTTGGTATATCAATTTCATGTACCAAAGAGTCAGAAGAAGCCATTATAGAACAAAAAGTCGAAGCATTACTGGCTAAAATGACCCTTGATGAAAAAATAGGGCAAATGACCCAGATCAGACATTTTGACGAGTTTTCACCAGAGGATATTAAATCAGGATCTGTAGGATCCATAATACATACAGATGGCCCCACACCGGGGAATACTGCAGAAGAATGGCAGGCGCGCTTCATTGAATTGCAAAAACAAGCACTGGATTCCAGATTAGGTATACCATTGCTTTTTGGGGTAGATGCAATACATGGACAAAACACCTTTGAAGGCGCCACCATTTTTCCGCACAACATAGGATTGGGAGCCACACAAAACACAGAGCTGGTAGAAGAAGCCGCTGCAATTACAGCACTCGAAATGCAGGGTACAGGTTTTAACTGGACCTTCTCACCATGTATATCGATTCCCTATAATGAAAAATGGGGACGTGTGTACGAAGCATTTTCCGAAAGTACTGAACTTACTCGCGAATTTACAAAAGCCTCAGTAAAAGGGCATCAGGGGAACCTGTCAGACAAAACAACGGTAATGGCCACAGCCAAACACTATGTTGGAGACGGCTCTACCGAATATGGTAAAGAAGGTGGAAACACTACCTTAAGCATACAGGAAGTAAGTAAACGTCTTTTACCACCATACCGTGATGCTGTAAATGCAGGTATTGGAGCAATAATGGTGGGTTTTAACGATCTGTCGGGAATCTCAATGCATGCACATAAACCCCTCATCACAGACACCCTGAAAAAAGGGATGAAGTTCGATGGTATAGTGGTAACCGATTGGAAAGGATATTCACGCTTTGGCAAAAATGATGTAATTAATGCCGGTGTAGATATGGTTATGGCTGTAGATGGGGATATGGACGGATTTCAAAAAGGTTTAAAAGCAGGTGTTGAAAACGGATCCGTACCAATGACCCGTATTGACGACGCTGTGAGAAGAATATTGAGACAGAAATTTCGCCTTGGCCTTTTCGACCACCCGTTTCCGGACACCACACTCACTGAAAAAATTGGCGCTGAAAAACATAGAGCTAAAGCCCGTCAGGCTGTACGTGAATCAATGGTATTGTTAAAAAATAACGACAAAACACTCCCAATACCCGCGGATGCCGAAAAAATTGTAGTTGTGGGAGAACATGCCGATAACACAGGATTACAATCTGGCGGCTGGACCATTCGCTGGCAGGGTGTAAGCAGAAACTACGAGGGTGCAACCTCCATACTTACAGGAATAAAAGAAATGGCCGAAGGTAAAGTTGCTTACGACACCACAGGAACAGGTGTGCATGCAGATGCCGATTGGGCAATAATTGTAGTTGGAGAAAAACCTTATGCCGAGTTTTTTGGAGATATTGGCGACGAACGTGGAACTTGTTCATTTACGCTAACAGAAAAACATAAAGCATACATTGAAGCATACAACAAAAAAGATATAAAAACAGTCATCGTCTTAATTTCAGGACGACCGTTGGTTGTAACCGAAGAAATTGCCGAATCTGATGCCTTTGTTGCAGCATGGTTACCCGGATCCGAAGGAGATGGTGTAGCTCAGGTACTTTTTGGAGCATATAACTTTACGGGCAAACTGCCCCACTCCTGGCCTGTATCTGTGGAAGATTTCAATGGTAAATACGGACCAAATTTCTGGAATGAGAAAGTAAACCCATTATATGAAATAGGTTTTGGATTATCATACCAGGATTTTCAAAAAAACGATAATTAATAATTCTGAGGAAAAAAGTAAAATAGACTTAAAAGTCAGAAACTGTTAAGTTAGAATCGCAAACACGTGTAACCATTACCAGAATATCATGGTACACGAGATGATTAAAATTCATTTTGAATTACATCTGATCAAAAATATCAAAACTATACACAGATGAAGAACCATACATATTTAAATCATACGCCCTTAAATAATAAGGTCTCTCATGCAGAAGGTGAATACATAGAATCAAATAATGAGAAATTTTATAAGATAAGTAATTACGATCAAATCCGACCATTTTTCATCAGTATGGTCAGCCATACTGATCATTGGTTTTTCATTTCATCAAACGGTGGATTATCTGCCGGAAGGAAAAGCGCAGATCTTGCGCTTTTCCCTTATTATACGGACGATAAAATAACAAATAACGCAGAAAACACTGGTAGTAAGACAATTCTAAAAATCCACACGGATAATGAGGTCCACCTTTGGGAGCCATTCTCATGCAGGTACGAAGGTATTTACCCCATTACCAGAAATCTATACAAAAACTTTGCAGGTAATAAAATCATATTTGAAGAAACCAATGAAGCTTTATCTCTTACATTCCTGTATACCTGGCAGCTTTCTGACAAATACGGATTTATTAAAACCTCTGAAATACAAAATCTCAATCACAAACAAGTAACTGTAGCGATACTTGACGGTATACAAAACATTTTACCTTTTGGAGTGGGTGCTGACTTACAGAACGGCACAAGCAACCTGGCCAATGCCTACAAAAGGAATGAACTTGTTAATATGGTTAAGCTTGGCATATATTCACTTAGCGCCATGATTATTGACAAAGCAGAACCAAGTGAAGCCTTAAAAGCCACAACAGTATGGAGCACTGGCCTTAAACCAAATAACATATTACTCTCTTCGCTGCAACTTGATGATTTCAGGAAAGACAACAAACTCAAAAAAGAGACAGATATGAGAGCTGAGCCCGGCGCCTATTTCATCAACAGCCGGATTACGCTTAACAGCCAGGAATATAAACAATGGCATATAGTTGCAGATGTAGAGCAGGATCACGTCAAAATATATGAACTAATAGAACAGCTCAAACTTGACCCCGCAAAGATTGAGTCAATGCTGATCGCCGATATTGATAAAGGCACCACAATGCTCAAAAAACTGGTGGCTACAGCCGATGGCTTGCAAAAAACAGCCGATGAGCTAAGTGTTGGCCGCCATTTCTCAAATGTATTGTTCAATATCATGCGTGGAGGAGTATTTGAGGACCAGTACAGAATAGAAAAAGCCGACCTTATAGATTTTGTTCATACCTTTAACCAAAGCATAGCAGACAAATACCAGGATTTTTTCAATCAATTCGATGATTCGCTGAATTACTTTGTACTGCTGGAAAAAGCAGAAAAAAGTGGCAATAGCGATCTTATACGCATAGCATACGAATATCTCCCATTAACGTTTAGCCGCCGACATGGCGATCCGAGCAGGCCGTGGAACAAATTTTCCATTCCCGGTAAAAACCCGGACGGCTCTTACATCAAAAGTTACGAAGGCAACTGGCGCGATATTTTTCAAAATTGGGAAGCACTGGGTTATTCCTTCCCGGGTTTTATACTCTCAATGATTACTAAATTCGTTAACGCCTCCACCATAGATGGTTACAACCCATACCGCATTACACGCAATGGAATCGACTGGGAAGTTATCGACCCTGAAGATCCATGGTCATTTATTGGTTACTGGGGCGACCATCAGATAATTTACCTTCTGAAACTAATGGAGTTGGCCCAAAAATTTCAAAAAAAGGAGTTCAAAAAATTCCTTTCGGCCCCATATTTTGTATACGCCAATGTACCTTATTGCATTAAAAAATATGAGGAGATCGTAGAGAACCCACAAAACACCATTGAGTTTGAAAATGATAAAGAAACTCAAATACTCAGTAGAGAAAAACAGATTGGAGCTGACGGGAAACTGGTTTTTGACCAGCATGGACATTTGACTAAAGCCAACCTTACAGAAAAAATACTTGTACCATTGCTAACCAAAATGTCGAACTTCATTCCCGAAGCCGGTATTTGGCTCAATACACAACGTCCCGAATGGAACGATGCCAACAATGCCCTGGTTGGAAATGGCGTATCAATGGTAACGCTTTATTACATGCGTCGCTATGCAACCTTCTTTTTGGATCTGCTAAGCAATGATGGCAAAACCAGCTTTGATATCAACAAACCGGTTATTGCTTTTATGGAAGGCATCGTGTCAGTGCTTGAAAAACATGAGCCTAAGCTCAAGAAAAACATCAACAATAAAAACCGCCGAAACATTACTGATGAATTGGGGTATCTGGGAGAAAAATACCGCGAGGAAGCCTATGCGGGTTTTTATGCTGGCACAAAATCACTAAGCGCTTCACAAATACAGTCATTCTTAAAATTGGCGTTAAAATATATCGATCACTCGATTAATGCCAACAAACGAAAAGATGGACTTTACCATGCATACAACCTGGTAGAGTTTGGTACACAATCAATAAGTATTAAGCCCCTTTACGAGATGCTCGAAGGCCAGGTTGCTGTATTATCATCAGGGCTGCTCAAGCCAGAAGAAGCCCTCTCTGTTTTAGATGCCCTGAAAAACAGCAAAATGTACCGGCCCGATCAGTATAGCTATATTCTGTATCCGGACAGAGACCTGCCACGATTCTTATCTAAAAACCTGATTCCGGCTAAGTTTATCGACAAATCGAAGCTGGCCAAAACCATGATAAAAGCAGGTAACCAATCTATCATAAAAAAAGACATCAATGGAAACTTCCATTTTAACGGTAACTTCCATAATGCCGAAGATCTTAAAGAAGCACTGCATAAACTGAGTAAAACCTCTTGTAAAGAGATGGTTGAAAAGGAATACGACGATTATCTCGCTATTTTCGAACAAATATTCAATCATAAAGCCTTTACAGGCCGCTCCGGCACATTCTTCGGTTACGAAGGGCTGGGAAGCATCTACTGGCATATGGTCTCTAAACTCTTGCTTGCAGTACAGGAAAATATTATTTGGGCCAGAGAAACGCAAACCGACCATGCCATTGTCGGTAAAATGATCGACCATTATTACGAAATAAGGGCAGGTATTGGTATTAATAAATCGCCGGAGCTTTATGGAGCATTTCCAACCGACCCATATTCACATACGCCGGGCCATAAAGGCGCACAACAACCAGGCATGACCGGCCAGGTAAAAGAAGATATTCTAAATCGCTGGGCCGAGCTGGGAATAAAAGTTGAAGATGCTGCCCTGAAGTTCGAACCCGAATTCTTAAACCCCGCTGAATTTATGCAGGAACCGGGAACTTTTGAATATTTCGATGCGGAAGGAGCACAGCAAAAAACATCCGTAGACCGGGATGAACTCTGTTTTACCTTTTGCCAGGTTCCAATAATATACAGCAAATCAAAGAATGAAAATATTACGGTGTTTTACAGCAATAATAAAAAAGAGACCATTGAAGGGAAGACATTAAATGCTAAAATCTCTGAAAAGCTCTTTAAACGAACAAATCAAATTTCTAAAATAGAAGTCAGGCAAAATTTCTAAGTGTGTTTGTTGAACCATTGGCCACTAATATAGTTTTACGTTATTGATCGATGTCTTCGGTGGCCAGTGGTTTTTTTTACCCTCTTCCATCAGCATAATCTTTTTGAATGGCATAAAGGTGATACATGAAATGATTATATTTGATTACAATCATTTCAATGGAATTACTTAATTTTACTCTATTGACAAAATACAGGTTAAGCATGCCAGAGAAAATATTCAAGTACATACTGCTAAGCTTACTCTTACAAAGTACTATACTAAGCTACAGCCAACCCAAGCACATTGGAATACCACAAGTAAAAAACTACAACACTTCCAAGATGCATGCCGGGGCACAAACCTGGATGATCGATATCGGATCTAACGGACTGGCCTATTTTGCAAACAATAACGGTGTGCTTGAATTTGATGGTATAAACTGGCGAAATCACCCCCTGCCCGGAGGCATCCTGGTTAGATGCATTAAAGCCACCCAGAATAACAAACTATATGCAGGCGGGTTTAATGAAATAGGCTACCTGCTGCCCAACGATAAAGGCCAACTCAATTACCACTCATTAATTGAAAAACTCCCGGAAAACGCCAGAGACTTTGGCGAGGTGTGGCGTATTTATGATTTACCGGTGGGCATCGTTTTTCAATCGTATGAGCAATTGATGATATACAATAACGGACATTTTAAAATTATTGATGCTCCGGAAATGTTTCATTTTTCATTCCTTGTAAAAGGAGAACTTTATATCAACGACCAAACAAAAGGATTATATCGTTTGGCCAATGACCAAATTGTGAAAGTACCTGGAGTAAGCCAGGTGGCCGGAGAACTCATCTGGTCGATGTTGCCCAAAGGCGATGATATTTTAATTGCAACCGATGACGACGGTATTTTTGTATTTGATGGTTTAAAGCTTAAAGAATGGAAAAAACCGGCAGCACGTCTGCTTAAAAAAAACCAGGTTTATACCGGCTTATCAATTGATGATGCAACATATGCATTCGGCACCATTCAGGATGGAATTGTGATATGCGATACTGCGGGCAACCTTTTGCAGCATTTAAATATGGACAGAGGGCTGCAAAACAACACCGTACTAAGTTTAAAACTCGATCAATATAAAAACCTTTGGTTGGGGCTCGACAATGGCATCGACTATATTGAAATAAACTCACCGCTCACCTATTTTTCGGAGTTCAATGCCCTGAGTACAGGCTATGCAGCCATACTTCATAACAATATGCTTTACCTGGGTACCAACAGAGGTGTATTTTACCACGACTGGCAGGAGCTTCAGAAAGGCGGAGGAAGTCAAACATTTAAATTGGTTCCCGGCACCCAGGGTCAGGTATGGAACTTTGATGTATTTGATGGTACGCTGTTTTGTGGGCATAATTCAGGTGTCTTTACCATTGAAGGTACCCGGGCAGAGCTTATTTCAGATATCCAGGGTGGGTGGACATTCATTCAACCCGAAAATAAAAATGACATAGTGCTTTGTGGCACATACACAGGAATCTCAAAATTTGAAAAAATTAACGGACAGTGGGTCGAAAACGGAAAACTCGGTGGCTTTAAAGAATCCACAAGATACCTTGTACAGGGGAAAAACAACACCTTCTGGATATCGCATGGCTACAAAGGAATATACAGGGTTAACGTTGACAGTAATTATGACAGTATCATCAACTTTGAATTATATAACAGTGATGATGGGTTCCCAGTAGACAAAAACCTGAATGTATGCAATTTATTTGACAAACCTGTATTTACAACAGGTCAGGGTTTTTACAGGTTTGACTCAGCGAACAACAAGTTCGAACCGGATTTAAAGCTTAATAAAAGGTTTCCCAGGCAGGATATCCGCCTGGTGCATCCCGATGATGCCGGAAATGTGTGGTACTTTACCATTGATGATGCCGGAGTTTACCGCTTACAGGAGGATGGCAGTTACGTTGATGTATTTTTGCCATTTAAAGAGTTAAACAGACGGTTTATTAAATGGTTTCAGTTTGTTTACCCCATCAACGACAATCATGTAATATTTGGCTTGCAGGATGGCTTTGCATATTACACCCCTCAATATCCCAAGGACTATCAATATGAATTTAATGCCTACATTCGCAAAGCAACCCTCACCAAAACGGATTCGGTGCTTTACATGGGCCAAACTCAGAATAAAGACTTCTTCGTGGGCATACCCTACCGGTTTAACCAAATAAAATTTGAACTGGCAGCCAATGACTTTGAAAATCCCAAAAAACTGGTTTTTTCAACCAAACTGGAAGATTTTGATGAGGAGTGGTCGCCCTGGCGTAGCAATCCGGTACGTGAATTTACAAACCTTGCACACGGCGAATATACTTTTAAAGTAAGGGCAAAAAATATTTTCGACAATATAAGCAATACAGGCTCCATAGATTTTGAGATTTATGCACCCTGGTTCCTGAGTTGGTGGGGCTATGCCTTGTATGCGGCAATTGTTGGAATGTTCATTTTTTCAATGGTTCGATACGTCAGATACCGTACAGAAAAAACGAAACGAGAAGAGGAAGAACAACAAAAAAGGCTTTTCCAGGAGCGTGAAAAACAACTGCAAAACAATGCTCTAAGGGCAGAAAAAGAGGTGATCAGAATCCGGAACGAAAAACTCAGGGCCGAAATGAAACAAAAGGACAAGGAACTGGCCAACAACACCATGGAGATGATCCAAAAAGGGAAACTCCTTACCAAAATAAAAAAAGAACTTAATAAACTTTCAACCGAATTCAACGACGACATAATCAATAACCATATCAACCGTTTAATTCGCAGAGTCGACAAAGAGCTGGATACTGAACAGCAATGGGAAGTATTTGAAAAACATTTTGAAAATGTGCACGAAGAGTTTCTCAAACGCTTAAAAGCTGCATACCCAGACCTCACACCCAGAGAGATGAAACTCTGCGCTTATTTAAGACTCAATATCTCAAGTAAAGAAATAGCCGCACTGATGAACATCAGTACACGAGGTGTAGAAATTAGCAGGTACCGGCTTCGGAAAAAACTGCAGCTCTCCCATGATACTAATCTTACTGATTTTATAATATCTTTTTAATTTAT
>NZ_DATFKB010000020.1:0-11701 GCF_035268865.1 Salinivirga sp.
CGAATCTGTGCATAATTTGTATTAGAAGATATAATATGCCAGCGGCATCGGTTCTAAAACCCAGGCGAGAATCACTTAATACTTTCTGAATATTAGGCGTTTTGTTTTACAAGATTTCTTAAATATTCCGGCATGTTAAAAGGCTGAGTTTTAGTGGTGGCTTTTAAATACAAGGGATGTCGGGGATGACCTGCTTTTGTGAGGGTCCCTATGCTGAGCCACTGGTGAATATGGTTATCGGCAATTTGGCAAATATCTGCGAGGCAGTGGCTGAAATATGGGCGATGTGTTATGAGTGTGCCCCAGGCAGCCCAGAGGTTAACTTTTTTAAACTGCCCCATGAGTCGTGAAATGGCTTCTATGTTTTGTGTATGCAGTTTTTTGTTGAGTCGTTTGTGAATATTTACCGGATGTGTGGCCCGTTGGGGATAAATATTGAGCATGATCCAGCTGTCGAATCCATTATTGTACGTTAATCGCTCTACTGACCTAACGGTATTATCGAGATCTTCCGGTGCTGCTGTACTTGGGTTAATGCCAAAACAGATCAAAGGGTTCTCACCCTTGATGCCAAGCACATAACGGTTTTTGTTCTTTAAGTCAGTTTCGTAAAGCCAGTCGTCCGGTTGTTGCATCACTCATCCATGTTTTTTTCACATACACAACGAAATCCAAGCCAATCTGCAGGCCCATCATATGAAAAATCCTTTTCAATGGTAACTTCTTCGGCCTTGTGTCGCCACGATCCCCCTTTAGCAACTCCTTTTACCGCGATTATTTCTGCCACGTTACCCAAAATATTGTAAACCCCGTAAGTGTTTTTCCAATAAGCATCTACCTTGTTTGTGATATCGGCTTTTTGACTAATTCCATTTTCGTTTTTATCTCTGGTAGTTTTGAAATTATGGCGGGGGGCGTTGCGGTATTTTTTTCTTTTAAATTTTCTTTTGGCTTTTTTTGAATAATCAGCGCTGGCAATTTTTTCCCATTCCGCTTTTGTTGGCAAACGGTAGGTGTATACATTCGGAATATTTTTAATTGTAGCCAGCTGTTCAGGGTCAATTTTATGTTTTTCAATGTAAATTTTTTCATTCACCCGGTCGCTGCGCCATTTGCAAAAGCTCCTGGCCTGTTCGTAACTTATTCCAATTACAGGGTAATTCTTATAGGCAGGGTGTTGATAGTAATATTGCACATAAGGTTCATTATACTTACCCTGTCTCCAAACCAGTGTGTCAGGCAGCACCGCTTTATATTTTTTTGACTGTTCGCCATACTTCCTTTTGGCCCAAAACATATACTCTTTCCATTCGAGATTTGAGATTTCTGTCACATCACAATAAAGGTTCTCCTCGATTTTTACTGTGCCGGGCGGTTTGTCATTGCTGGCAAATAAATTAAATGATAGTGCTACCAGAGATAAAATTACAATTGTTTTCATGTTCAATAGAAATATTTTGTTTGCTTAAACAAGCGAAAAATAACAATCTTTATTGTATTGCGGATCGGTTAATCTATTTTTGATTGCATATTGTTTTTGATTATTACTGGTCATAAGTGCCCATTTTGTATTAAATTAGTGCTTATGAGAAAAATCAAGATACAAATGCTGGCCTTTTCCGGCGCAGATCAGGAAATATATGACAAAGGAATGGAGTTACTGGAGCGCTTTGTACCCGAAGATGCATTTATGTTTACTCATGTAAATCCAGATGTATTGTTTTTTATAACCGGTGGTTCTGAAAAGCATGCTATAGAAGCCTGTGCCAAACTTGACCGGGTATTATTATGGTCGCATGATGGTGATAACTCCAATGCTGCAGCTACAGAAGTAAAAGCTTATTTGGATAAAAAGCATACTTTCAGTCTTCTTTGGAGCATTCAGCAACAAGGGTTTGCTAATTATGTTATAAATTTTCAACAAACCCTTTCAGCAACTGACAAGCTTAAAGATCAGCAATTGGGTCTTATTGGCAATGTGTCAGAATGGCTAGTGGCATCTGAAATATCAGAGAAGAAACTGAGAGAGCGGTTTGGAGTATTTTTGGCACCTATCTCATGGGATGCTTTAAGGCCTTACAGCGATTTTGAACCTTCTGGAAATTTTATGCAACACTTTGAAGGAGCCAGCGAGGATGAACTTGTAAAAGCTGCCCGGGTGCATCATTTAATGACCAGCACCATAGAAGAAAACCACCTTGATGCCATTACTGTCGAATGTTTTCCGTTGGTAAAACAGCATGCCGTAACAGCCTGTCTGTCGCTCTCATTGCTTAATGATATGGGTATTCCGGCTGGCTGCGAAGGCGACCTGACAAGCATTACCGGCATGATGCTCTCCAAAGCGCTTACAGGCGAAATTGCATGGATGGCCAATACAGTGAAAATTGAACCCGATAAGGTTCGCTTTGCGCATTGCACCATTGCCAGCAAAATGGTAAGGGCATACAACATCATGACCCATTATGAAACCGGACTGGGAACAGCCATTCAGGGCGAGATTAATGCTGAAAAACTTACCGTATTTCGTTTCGATAGCGAACTGAAACAAGCTTTTATTTCTATTGGCCAGGTGGTGGACCGGCCTAAATTGAGCAATGCATGCCGCACACAGGTGGATTTGGCAATGCCTGAAGAAGATATTAAAAAATTGCAAACACATCCGCTTGGTAATCATCATCTATTTTTACCGGGCGATCACCGGAAATTAATCGAATTGGCAGTTTTGTGGAGTGGGATGGAGGTAATCTAGTGTCATGTAAAGCATAATCTGACGGGCCAAGTATTGATCTTTTCATTTTTATCGGCGTTAAAAAATGTTTACAGAACGCTGCTATGCGCACATTTTTTGCCTTGCTAAAAACGAAAATCTCTTCTACTTACCCGAAACACTAAACTTGACATGACACTAGCTTATATTTCATAAAAAAGAGGCTACTAAAAAGTATGATCCTTTTTGGTTAGCCTCCCTGTGTTTGTTTAATTTTAAGGACTATTCTTTTCCAAGTACCTGCTTAACAACTTTCGTGATATATTTTCCGATAATGTCAAATTCGAGGTTGACAATGGTGCCCTCTTCGTAGGTTTTAAAAACGGTATGCTCATAGGTATAAGGAATAACAGCAACCTGGAATGTTTTTTTCCGGCTGTTTACCACAGTCATACTTACACCGTCAATTGATACAGAACCTTTCTCAACTGTAATGTTATCGCCTTTGGGCTCGTATTTAAAAGTAAAGTACCAGCTGCCATCTGCTTCTTCTACATTCGTTACTGTAGCAGTTTGATCTACGTGTCCCTGAACCATGTGTCCGTCGAGGCGGCCATCGGCTTTCACACTTCTTTCAAGGTTTACAAGATCGCCGGGTTTGAGATTACCAAGGCTACTTTTTAGCAGTGTCTCTTTTACTGCTGTAACAGTGTAATCATTATCAGATTTATCCACAACAGTAAGGCAAACGCCATTATGCGATATGCTTTGGTCAATGGCAAGTTCATCTACAAATGCGCAAGTGATGGTAAGGTCGACATTTTCGCCTTTTTTTTCCACTTTAACCACTTTTCCGGGCTCTTCTACTATTCCTGAGAACATAATTGATCAGTTTTATATGTTTATAGAGGACACGAAATTAGTTATTCGTGTGCATAAATTACAATTTTTTTGACATTGGTTAGCGGTGATCTTTCAGAAAACAGCCTGCAGTAAAGTTTATAGCCTTTTCAATTCCTTCAAAATTGGTTTTAAGAGTTTGTTCTATCTTAGAATTGTCATAAAATGTTTTCGAAAAGGCAGAGCTGGCAGTATTTTTATTGATTTGTGAGCGATGGCCGGTGAGCTTTGAGAAAAAACCAGTAATGGCGGCTAAAAAATACATCATCCATGGTTGGGCAGCAAATCGGGGCCTTCTAACGCTTAAATTATCGGCGACCATATTAAAAAATTGCCGGTAGTTGAGGTTTTCGTTGTTCAGAATAAACTGTTGGTTTGAAATATCATTGAATAGAAGGTCGCTCATTGCTTTTGCTACATCACGCACATCCACAAATCCGGTTGTGCCGGTAGTGAAAAATGGCAGGCCTTTCCATACAGACTTGAATAACCGTGGGCTTCCCTGGTCCCATTGTCCGGGGCCAATGATTACTGTTGGATTCACAATTACAGCATCCATGCCTTCTTCCACACCTCTCCAAACTTCAAGTTCAGCTAAATGTTTGGAATTACCATAAACAGATACGGGATTAAACTCGAACTCCTGGTTATCTTCTTTAACTTTATTGTCGGAACCATCACCTAAAGCCGCTATGGAGCTTACATAAATAAATTTTTTCACACCCGCCTCAAGTGCTGCATTTACCATATTTTCGGTTCCGTGATGGTTTATATTCAGCAAGTTACCCTTGTCGAGCGGAGAGAATGATACCAACCCGGCACAATGAATAACAGAATCGACATCTGTTTCAAGAGCGGTTTCAAGTGAAAATATGTCAGTTATATCTCCTTCAACAAGCTGTATTTGATTATCGTAATTATTTAAGTCGGCGCCATAATACTGAAAAGTGCGGGCTAATCGGCTGATGCGATGTTTTTTACGCACAAGGAGTTTTACTTTATGTCCCTGACTTATCAAATGGTAGGTCAGGTGACTACCTACTAACCCTGTTGCGCCTGTTACAAAAATCATATTTTAAAAAATTGATTTCTTAACTTCGTACGAAGTACTACCAATAATATGGTTGCCATGGATAATTTCAAATTTATACATACCCGGAGGTAATGTTTCGTATACCTGGTAGTAAATGCACATATCAATTGCTTCGTTATTGTACTTCAGGTTACGTTTTGCAGAGTACATAATATTGGTATTATTCACCTGTACAGAATCGAGTTGTTGGTTCTCCATCACAAAATCGGCTGGTGTAATAATTCTTAAATAAATAGTTTTATCACCTGCTTCCACAACTCTGTTTTGGTCTATTGTAAAACAAGCTTTGAATTTATCAATGCGCTTGTTGCGGTTTCTTTCATTTCCATTTTCGTTCAGTCCTACAGCCGTAATATTCATAGCACGCAAAATTGAAGCTACTTCCACTTTCTCCGAAGCCTCTTCCATCTTTTCAGAGAGCTGCTCGTGTTCGGTCTGAATTGTTTTGTAACGGGTCCTTACCTGTTTGTTTTCCTTGCGCAGCGCAATGTTGCTCTGGTTAAGAGAGTCAATTTGTACGATGTAGCTTCTCATGATTTTGCGCAAAGTAGAAAGCTCTTTTTCGTACTCTTCAAATTTTGTTCTGCTGTAACTACGCTCATTACGCAGCCTGGTAAGTAATTTTTGAACCCGCTCTTTTTCAGCCAGCAATTCTTTGTTTACCTCTTCATTTGTGGTTTGCAAAGATTCGTATTCGGCAATCATATTTTCCAGGTTATTTTCAATGCTGTCTTTGGTAATTGTAAGCTCAACATTTTCCTGAATCTGGGCCTTGTTTTTCTCCTTTTCAGTGTAGTACAACCATGCCAACCCAATAACTGCGAGTGTCAATATGGCAAGTGTGATATTGTAAAACAGATTTGAACGGTTTTTGCTACCATTGCTATCTGTTAAGTTATGATCAAAATTTTCTGTGTTCATTATGGCTTTTTTTTCGTTGTGTCAGGAACTTATTTTGTTGCAAAAATAATAGATTGTCAGTTCATTCAAGGAAAAATAGTGCCAAAATATAGGGGCTTATCATAATTCAAACAAAAATGTCCTGATTTTGTACCAAATATTACAGTTATTACGTCATTAAAGCTATATTATTGCAAACAGGACAAACAAAGAATATTTTTTACATTTGGAATATATTTTGTGTATTTAGATTAATTAAAAATTAAATAATTCAAGGCTTATGGCCACAGAACAAGATAAAATACTCGATGAAGTAACGAAAAGTGATTACAAGTACGGGTTTGTTACAGAGGTTGATGCAGATGCCCTACCAAAGGGGTTAAATGAAGATATAATCAGGCAAATTTCTGCTAAAAAAAATGAACCGGAGTTTATGCTTGAGTACCGGCTCGAGGCTTATAGAAAGTGGTTAAAGATGAAAACACCCAATTGGGCACACTTAAATATACCCGAAATTGATTTTCAGGATATTATTTATTATTCGGCACCCAAGAAAAAGCCCAAGTACGAATCAATGGATGAGGTTGATCCTGAGTTGATAGAAACGTTTAATAAGTTGGGGATCCCACTTGAGGAGCAAAAAATGTTGGCAGGAGTAGCTGTAGATGCCGTAATGGACAGTACTTCAGTGAAAACAACATTTAAAGAGACGCTGGCAGAGAAAGGCATTATTTTCTGTTCCATTAGCGATGCAGTGCAGGAACATCCGGATTTGGTAAAAAAATACCTTGGAACTGTGGTGCCGCCTGACGATAACTTCTTTGCAGCACTGAACTCAGCTGTTTTTTCCGACGGATCTTTTGTTTACATTCCCAAAGGCGTTCGGTGCCCAATGGAATTGTCGACATATTTCCGCATTAATGCAGCCAATACAGGTCAGTTTGAGCGTACACTAATCATAGCCGAAGATGATAGTTATGTGAGCTACCTTGAGGGTTGTACAGCTCCCATGCGCGACGAGAACCAGCTTCATGCCGCTATTGTGGAGATTGTGGCCCTTGACAATGCTGAAGTAAAATATTCGACCGTACAGAACTGGTATCCAGGAAACTCTGAAGGCAAGGGTGGTATTTATAATTTTGTAACCAAGCGAGGTCTGGCCAAAGGTAAAAATTCCAAGATCTCCTGGACGCAGGTTGAAACAGGCTCAGCTATTACCTGGAAATACCCGAGTTGTGTGCTCATGGGTGATAATTCCGTTGGTGAGTTTTATTCTGTGGCTGTGACCAATAACCATCAGCAAGCTGATACCGGCACAAAAATGATACACCTTGGTAAAAACACCAAAAGTACGGTAGTATCCAAAGGTATATCGGCCGGTAAGAGTCAGAATAGCTATAGGGGTTTGGTTAAAGTGATTAAGCGGGCCGATAATGCACGAAATTTTTCGCAATGCGATAGCTTATTGCTGGGAGATAAGTGTGGAGCTCATACTTTTCCATACCTGACTATTAATAACCACTCTGCGCAGGTTGAACACGAAGCTACAACCTCTAAAATTGGTGAAGAGCAAATTTTTTATTGCAATCAGCGGGGTATAGAAACCGAAGATGCCATTGGAATGATTGTGAATGGTTATGCCAAAGAGGTTATAAATAAATTGCCAATGGAATTTGCAGTAGAAGCACAGAAATTATTGCAAATTAGCCTAGAAGGCAGTGTGGGATAAAGAAACAGAAACAACAATTAGCAAAATACAATATCATGTTATCAATAAAAAACTTACATGCATCCATAGAAGGACAAGAGATATTAAAGGGAATCAACCTTGATGTGAAACCCGGGGAGATTCATGCCATTATGGGACCTAATGGTTCCGGTAAAAGTACGTTGGCCTCGGTATTGGCCGGACGCGATATTTTTGAGGTTACAGAAGGAGAAGTAACCTTCCAGGGAGAAGATTTGTTTGACAAAGAACCTGACGAACGAGCCAAAGATGGTTTGTTTCTGAGCTTCCAGTATCCGGTGGAAATTCCGGGTGTAAGCATGGTTAATTTTATGCGTACAGCTGTAAACGAGATACGGAAGCACCGCGGTCAGGAAGAACTGAAATCATCAGATTTTCTGAAGGTTTTGCGTGAGAAAAAAGCATTGGTTGAAATAGATTCGAAATTAACCAACCGTAGTGTTAATGAGGGTTTTAGTGGTGGAGAGAAAAAGAAAAATGAAATTTTTCAAATGGCCATGCTCGAACCAAAGCTTTCGATACTAGATGAAACAGATTCAGGTCTTGACATTGATGCCCTGCGCATTGTAGCCAATGGTGTGAATAAGCTTAAAACTAAAGATAATGCCACAATCGTGATTACACACTATCAACGATTGTTGGATTATATTGTGCCCGACCATGTGCATATTTTGTATGATGGTAAGATTGTAAAATCCGGTGACAAACAACTGGCAGTTGATCTTGAGCAGCATGGTTATGAGTGGGTTAAGAAAGAAATGGCACTTTAAAAAATTGCAACTATGAGTACTGATTTAAACCAAAAATATGATCAGTTAATTGCTGATAACCTTGACAATGTTCAGGCCCATTCCAGCAATTTATTGAACAGTTACAGGAAAGATGCTCAGCAGGCATTCCATAAAAATGGTTTACCCAGCATTAAGAACGAAGACTATAAGTATACTAACGTTTTACCGCTGTACAAACAGGAATGGAATTTACCACAGCTCGAGAAAGAGCTGCCAATGAATATCAATGAGATATTTCGTTGCGATGTGCCTAATCTCGATACCGACCTGGTACTTACTGTAAATGGACGTTTCCATGAGTTTCAGGGAAACGCAGATAAGCTACCAGAAGGCACTATTATTGGCGGCCTTGCGGAGATGAGTGAAAAATATCCTGAAATAGTTAAACCATATTTGTTTCAGCAGGCAGAGCAGGATACCGATAGTCTTGTTGCTCTGAACGGGGCGCTCGCAGTCGATGGATTGTTTATTTATATCCCGCGTAATGCTGTTTTTGAAAAACCTATCCAAATTGTGAATTTATTGCTGGGTGAACGGCCATTGCTTACACACAAACGTAACCTGGTTGTTGCCGATGAAAATGCGCAATCGCAAATTGTAATTTGTGATCATACGCTCAGTGCAGAACGTTTCTTCGACAACAGTGTTACAGAAGTAGTAGTGAAGCAAAACGCGCGTCTGGAATATTACAATATTCAAAACCAGCATAATGGGTCATCGCAAATTTCATCATTGTTTGCCAATGTGCATCGCGATGCCACATTCCACACCAGTACCATTAGTTTGCATGGTGGTTTAATTCGTAATAATTTGCGCATTTCGCTGCTTGAAGAGGGTGCACATGCCGATGCATCGGGTCTGAGCCTTACCGACAGGGAGCAGCATGTCGATAACCACACCTATATCGATCATAAAGCTGCCAATTGTACCAGCAACCAGTTTTTCAAAAGTGTTTTAGACGATAAGTCTTCAACAGCCTTTACCGGACGTATTATGGTGCAACCCGACGCGCAGCAAACCAATGCATATCAAAGTAATAAGAGCTTGCTGCTTACCGACGATGCATCTTCAAACAGCCGGCCGCAGCTCGAAATATATGCCGACGATGTAAAATGCAGCCATGGTGCCACAACAGGCCAAATCGATGAGGAGGCACTCTTTTATATGCGTCAACGTGGTATTAATCAAAGAGAGGCACGCTTACTGTTGATGTTTGCTTTTGCCTATGAGGTTATAGATAAAATTAATGTAGAGCCCCTTGCCCTGAGGATTGAGGACCTTGTAAATAAACGATTGCGAGGAGAGCTTTCAAGGTGCAATAATTGTGAAATTAAGTGCCAGTAATAACCGTTTATTAAACGGTAAAATATAAATATCAGTACCATGAGTTTAAATGTAGCAGATATTCGCAGGCAATTTCCAATACTGGAACAGCAGGTTTACAAAAAAGACCTGGTGTATTTCGATAATGCTGCTACAACCCAGAAACCAAAGGTGGTTATTGATGTGTTGGATGAATATTATAAAAAGTACAATGCCAACATTCACAGGGGCGTGCATTTTTTAAGCTCGCATTGTACCGATGCCACAGAAACAGCTCGTAAAACTGTCCAGCATTTTATCAATGCGAAACACGCTCATGAAATTGTTTTCACCAGGGGCACTACCGAATCAGTAAATTTGGTAGCCCAGTCGTTTGCATCTGAATTTATAAATGAGGGAGATGAAATTGTGGTTACCCGCATGGAGCATCATTCCAATATTGTACCATGGCAATTAGTATGCGAAAAATACGGGGCTAAGCTCAAGGTTGTAGATATTTACCCCGATGGTACCATCAACATGGATAGTTTTAAAGCGGCTTTGAATGCAAAAGTTAAAATTGTTGCATTTACGCATGTATCCAACACGCTTGGAACTATAAACGATGTACAGACCATGACCCGGCAGGCCCATAGTCAGGACATACCTGTGTTAATCGATGGCGCTCAGGCTGTGCAGCATACCCATGTTGATGTGCAGGAGATTGATGCTGATTTTTATGTTTTTTCGGGGCACAAAATCTATGCACCAACCGGAATTGGTGTTTTATATGGAAAAGAAGAGTGGCTCGAAAAGCTACCACCCTGGCAAGGTGGCGGCGAAATGATCGATCAGGTGACATTCGAAAAAACAACTTTTAATGAGCTGCCCTTTAAATTTGAAGCCGGCACACCGAATTATATTGGTGCCATTGCTATGGGGGAGGCTTTATCGTATGTAAGCAACAACGGAATAGACGCCATTAAAAAACATGAAGACGATTTACTAAACTATGCGACCGAACGCATTACCACAGTCGATGGTGTTAGAATAATTGGCGAAGCCCCTCAAAAAAGCAGTGTGTTATCGTTTGTAGTCAATGGTGTGCACCCATACGATATCGGTGTTTTGCTCGATAAAACCGGAATTGCCGTGCGTACCGGTAATCATTGTACACAGCCATTGCACGATTGGTATGAAATACCAGGAACAGTGCGGGCCTCTTTTGCCATGTACAATACAAAAGCTGAGATTGATTATTTTATGGATAAAATGCAGCAAGTATTGGAAATGCTTAGATAAATTGAAAATCCCAAATTATGAGTACTATTGACGAAAAGCAACAAGAAATTGTAGATGAATTTTCAGTATTTGATGACTGGATGGATAAGTATGCATATTTGATTGAACAAGGTAAGGAGCTCACAGGCCTTAAAGACGAGCATCGCACCGATAATAATGTGATTAGTGGCTGCCAGAGTAAAGTATGGCTGCATGCTGAATATAATGATGGAAAAATCGTTTTTACGGCTGACAGCGATGCAGTGCTCACAAAAGGTCTTGTGGCCATGGTAATTAAGGTGTTCTCGAATGAGAAGCCCGATGCCATAATCAATGCAGAGCCGTGGTTCATAAAAGAAATTGGCCTTGAAGAAAACTTATCGCCTACGCGTTCCAATGGTCTGAATGCAATGCTTAAGCAAATAAAGTTTTATGCCATGGCTTTTAAGGCCAAACATGGTTAAATGCTGAATTACTGCAGGTTAATTTTTTTTGATTGTAGCATTTAAAGAATAATCCGATGGCACAAAAAGTAGAAGAAGCACAAGTACTTGAAGTACTTAAAAATATATTCGACCCGGAAATACCAGTTAATATTTATGACCTGGGTTTAATCTATAAAGTAGATATAGACGATGACAATACGGTGGAGATATTAATGACCCTCACTGCACCCAATTGTCCGGTAGCACCTTCGCTAGTTTCGGAAGTTACCGAAAAAGTAAAAGGAATAGAAGGCGTACAGGATGCCTTTGTGAATCTTACATTTGACCCACCCTGGGATCAGGAAATGATGAGCGAAGAGGCTAAGTTGGAGCTGGGATTTATGTAATTTGTTTTAAAACTGCTCCGAAATCATCTTTAGTTCATTGGTTTTTATCACCTTAATTTTACGGCCTTTGAGTTCGATAAGCCCCTGTGATTTGAATTGTGATAGCATGCGAATGACCGATTCTGTAGCTGTACCCACGAGGTTA
>NZ_DATFKB010000021.1:0-27806 GCF_035268865.1 Salinivirga sp.
ATAAATATTAAGCCAACCCATTATAACCAATATCAGGTAAAGTATAACAGTGAACCAGTCAATATCTTTATATATGTTAATCTTTCTTTGCACCATCTAACAGATTTGCTTTAAGAATATAGTTTTCATACCAGGTACGACTAACGCTTCCCTTTAAATATTTTTCTATCATGAAACTTGCAATTGGTGCGGCATATGTCGCACCATAACTACCATTTTCAACATAAACTGAAATGGCAATCTTTGGATCATCTTTCGGGGCAAAGGCAATGAATATACTGTGATCTTCTCCATGAGGGTTCTCAGCTGTACCTGTTTTACCACAAATTTCAAGACTGTCGACCCTGGCATTTCTTGCGGTACTGCCTTTATCTCCATGCACTACCCTGTACATCCCTTCAACGACCGGTTCAAAATGCTTTTGGTCCACATCGGAATACCTTTTAGCTTTGTATTTTGGCTCAATATCAGCTTCGCCCTGAATTTCTTTTACCAAATGCGGAATCATGTAATAACCTCGGTTGGCAATGACGGCAGAAAAGTTAGCCATTTGCAAAGGTGTAACAAGTATCTCTCCCTGACCAATGGCCATTGAAACTATATTAAGTGAGTTCCATGCACCCTTATAAAGGTTCTCAAAATATGAGGCTTCAGGGATTGAACCTTTAAGTTCAAAAGGAAAGTCGATATCAAGTTTTTTTCCGTAGCCAAAAGATCGTACTTTTTTCCGCCAGTTCGTATAATTTGTGCTTATACCTGCATCAGATGCATGGTCAAGAATATTGCGATACACATTGCAATAGTATGCATTACAACTATATTGGATAGATTCAATAAAATCTAATGGAGATGGGTGACCATGACATCCTACAGAAAAGTTTCCAACATGATAGCCATAGTTACATGAATACTCAGTATTCACATTAACAACACCTTCCTCCAGCCCAATTAAGGCATTTATAGGTTTAAATGTAGAACCTGGCGGATATTGCGCCTGAAGGGCCCTGTTAAAAAGTGGTTTTAGTGTATCATTCTGTAGTTTTCTGTAATTCTTCGTTCTTGGTCTTCCACTCAGCAAAGCCGGATCATATGAAGGTGCACTGACCATGCATAAAATTTCGCCAGTTGCAGGCTCAATTGCTACAATGCTTCCTTTTTTATTATGCATTAATTTTTCACCGTAGGCCTGGAGCTCCATATCTAAGGTAAGCGTTAGGTTTTTACCGGGAACTGCGTCCTTATCGAGTTCACCGTCATTATAGGTTCCTTTTATGCGGTTGTGTACATCTACCATATATACATTAACTCCTTTTTCTCCCCGGAGCTCTTTTTCATATGATCGTTCAATGCCACTTATGCCAATATAATCGCCGCTTTTGTAATATGAATTATTTTTTACAACCTGCTCATTTACTTCACCGACATAGCCAACTACATGGGCGGCTACTGAAGCAGGATATTCCCGCAGTGTACGTGTTTGCGTAAAAAACCCAGGGAATTTATACATTTTTTCCTGGAGTTCAGCATATGTTTTAGCTGAGACTTGCTTAAGAAAAATTGAGGGTTTGTAAACACTATATGCTTTTGCTTTGTTTAAGCGCTCTGCGGCAAACTCCTTCGATATATCTAAAATATCGCAAAGCTCAGTAGTATCAAATTCTTCAAGTTGTCTTGGGATAACCATTAAGTCGTATGCTGCTTCATTATACACCATTAGTTCTTTATCACGGTCATAAATCAGCCCCCGTACCGGATACTGTGTTACATACCTAAGCACATTCGAACTCGCAGATGTTTTATATTGATTGTCGACCACCTGTAATGAAAAGAGTTTGCCAATATAAATTATAACTATCAGTACCATAATACCGATAATTACGAAGGTTCGTGTATTTTTTAGTGTATTGGACATAATACTACTTTCTGAATACCAAATATTGACTAATCATAATGAGCAGTACTGAAAAAAATGTGCTTAAAACAACTCTCAGGAGAACATGGCCGGCTGCAGTAAAATGAAATGCCTCAATAAAAAAGAGTGCGAGGTGATGTATAAATGTTAGGAACAGGGTATATCTTAAAAACCAATTGAATCCATAATAATATACCCGTGGAAAAGAACCTGGTTCATAACCATCTCGTGGCTCCATATATCGCAGCACAAAAAGTCGTAAATATCCCATAAATGCTGTTGCAGCCGCATGCATTCCCGGTGTGTTAGCGAATAAGTCGATGGTAAGCCCCAGTAAAAAACCCATTAGGATAACAACCCAACCCGGCGTTTCGAAAGGCATTAGTAAAACAAACAGCACATAAAAATATGGGTTGATATATCCACTCAACTGAATATTATTGAGCACCAGGACTTGAATGAGTACCAGCAATAAAAACCTGACAATATTTCGGGAAAAGACTCTAATCATTGGGTTGTGTTTTTTTCTCGAGTTCCTCTATTTCCTCCCTCAACTTATTTTTAATCACATATACATGCGTAAGACTTTGCATTTCTATAAATAGCTCAACCTTAATGTGATAAAAATTACTGTTTTTATCTTTTTGTGCCTCTATAACTTCTCCCACGGGTATGCTCGCTGGAAAAATAGCGCTATAACCGCTCGTTTCAACCTTATCTCCCACATTCACAGTAATATGGTTTGGTATGTCGTCGAGCCAGCACACTTGCGGATCAGCCCCATCCCATTGCAACGACCCAAAATACTTTGTATTACTTAGCCTGGCTGAAAGACTAAAGTTAGGGTTTAAAAGCGATATTACCGTAGCATAATTTTTTGATGTATGTCGTACGACCCCGACAACACCGTTTGGTCCAACAACGCCCATAGATTCACCAACGCCATGTCGCCGGCCTTTATCAATAGTAAGGAAATTATTTTGTTTGTTTACGGAATTATTAAGAACCCTGGCTACCATGTAATGCCATTTTTGGAAATATACTGAATCATATATCTCCTTGTATGATACCTTATTGGATTTATACGATTTTTTTAACGTATTTAAAATATGTGCATTTTGTCTGGCTAATTCCTGATTGGCATCCCGAAGGTAAAAAAAATCTTCCAGATCATTTGTAAAACTATGTACTGCGCTTAGGGCTGTGCCTGATTTATTAAGAAAAGTAGATCTATGGTACTGATTATATTGAATAAGCAAAGAAAAGGCAATAAATTCAATAATCAGAAAGATAAAAAAATGGTGATTCCGTACAATGAAACGAATAAGATTATTCATCCATTTATAATTTTAGTTTTAGTGGCTGAGTTGCTCTCTGAAACTGAAAAGAACTCCCCATGATCGGTTAAATTGTTAGCCAGATGTTCTATTTAGCTCCATAAAAGAATGGCCTGGCTATTGAATTACCATAAACCTAACCCATAATCAGGCTACATTTTTTAATTTAGCGCATAAGAAACTGGAACATATCCACGTTTTTGAGGGCAATTCCGGTTCCTCTTGCAACTGCATGCAAGGGATCATCAGAAATCTGGAATGGAATTTTTGTTTTTTCCTCCAGACGACGTTCCAGCCCGCGTAATAAGGCTCCACCACCTGTTAACCAAATTCCTTTTTGGTATATATCAGCATACAATTCGGGAGGCGTATGCTCCAGTGTTGCTAAAATTGCAGCTTCCACTTTAGTTATTGATCTGTCCAGACAGTGTGCTATTTCCTGATATGATACAGGAATTTCCATTGGCAGGGCTGTCATTTGGTGTGGGCCGCGTACAATAAAATCTGGTGGTGGATCCTCCAGGTCTGGCAGGGCTGATCCAACTTTAAGTTTAATGTCCTCAGCGGTTTTCTCGCCAATTTTAATGTTATGCTGGTGGCGCATATATTCTTTAATATCCGCGGTAAAATCATCACCGGCAATACGAATTGATTTATTACTAACGATACCACCCAATGAAATGACGGCAATTTCGGTTGTACCACCACCAATGTCAACTACCATGTTTCCTTCGGGAGCTTCCACATCTATACCTATTCCGAGCATTGCGGCCATTGGTTCATAAATCATAAATACCTCACGTCCTCCGGCATGCTCAGATGAATCCCGCACTGCTCGCATTTCTACCTCAGTACTTCCAGATGGTATACAAATCACAATTCGAAGTGACGGAGACATTAATCTCGCTTTAGAATTAATCATTTTGATCATTCCCCGGATCATCTGTTCAGCTGCGTGAAAATCTGCTATAACGCCATCCCTTAGAGGACGTGTTGTACTGATGTTTTCGTGAGTCTTACCATGCATCTGCCTGGCTTTCTCTCCAATGGCTATCAGCTTTCCTGAGTTTTTATCCAGGGCAACAATAGATGGTTCGTCTACTACAATCTTATCATTGTGAATAATAATGGTGTTTGCAGTACCCAAATCAATGGCTATCTCCTGCGTTAAAAATGAAAACAAACCCATGTTATATATAATTTAATGCTTAAAATGTCTTTTTCCTGTAAAAACCATAGCCATTCCGGCTTTATTACAATATTCTATTGATTCTTTATCGCGAATACTTCCACCGGGTTGAATTACTGCTTTTACTCCTGCTTTATCTGCTATTTCAACAGAGTCAGAAAATGGGAAAAATGCATCGGAAGCCATAACCGCACCATTCAGGTCAAGTTTAAAGTTCCTGGCTTTTTCTATGGCCTGTTTCAATGCATCAACTCTGCTGGTTTGACCAACTCCACTGGCAGTTAATTGTTTGTTTTTTGCTAAAACAATGGCATTAGACTTTGTGTGTTTCACAATTTTATTTGCAAAAACAAGGTCTTGTGCCTCTGTGGATGTGGGACCCTTATCTGTGACAGTTTCAAAATCATTGATTCCTTCCATTGAAAGGTCCTTTTCCTGCCCCAAAACGCCATTAAGCAACGAGCGAAACTGTCTCTTGGGCAATTCCCTGTCCTTTCTTCGCAATATAATTCGTTTCTTATTTTGTTTTAATATTTCAAATGCCTCTGCCTGATAACCCGGAGCGATAACTACCTCGAAAAATAATCTATTTATTTTTAAGGCTGTCTCTTCGTCTACTTCGCGATTCGTAATCAAAATGCCTCCAAATGCTGATACGGGGTCTCCTGCTAAAGCGTCGGTCCATGCATCGACTAGCTTTTCTCTTGAGGCTATTCCACAAGCATTGTTGTGCTTCAAAATAGCAAAAGTAGTTTCATCAAACTCATCAATAAGATTAACGGCAGCATCTATATCAAGCAAATTATTGTGTGATATTTCTTTCCCGTTAAGCTGGTCGAACAAACTATTTAAATCGCCATAAAAGAAACCTTTTTGATGCGGATTTTCCCCATAACGCAGTTTTTTACTTTGAATGATACTTTGCTTAAATACATTTTCATTCTCTCCGGAGAGATAATTATATATGGTTGTATCATAATGAGATGAGATATTAAATGCCTGGGCAGCAAATATTTTGCGCTGAGCCTCGGTAATATCTCCGTTTTGTTCTTCCAAAATATCCTGAAGCAATGAATATTGATTGCGTGAACTTATCACAAGGGTATCGTTATAATTTTTTGCCGCAGCTCTTATGAGTGAAATTCCACCAATATCTATTTTCTCTATAATCTCCTGATGTGCTGCATTCTCTGCAAGGGTCTCTTCAAAGGGATAAAGATCTACAATCACTAAATCAATTTCAGGAATTGCATACTTCTGCATATCGGTCTTATCAGCATCATTGTCACGGCGAGCTAGTATCCCACCAAAAACTTTCGGGTGCAACGTTTTTACCCGGCCACCTAATATCGATGGATAATCTGTCAAATCCTCAACTGGCTGAACCTCACAACCAAGGTCGTTAATAAACTTTTGTGTACCTCCGGTCGAAATCAATTTTACGCCTAATTGGTCCAGTTTCCTAACTATAGGTTCGAGTCCATCTTTGTTAAATACTGAAATCAATGCTGAAGTGATTCTTTTTGTCCCCATGCGAAAAGCTTTATCGGTTAAAAATAAGCAAATTTACAATTTTGCATACAAAAATACATGAAAAAGCATTGAATGAAAGCATAAATTCAACGAGTTTACAAACTTTTATCAAATAGATTTAATAATCTGTCTGGAAAGAATATTTATGTCGGGGATTATTCAGTAATTTTACTGATTGGTTTAACACCCATAACTAAAACATCATCAATCTGTTCGTAATCATTTTTCCAGGTTAAAAAAGTCTTTTCAATTAACTCTTGCTGCTCATGCAATGGTTTATGTGCATTGCCAATTAAAACATTTCTAAAAGCCTTACTTTGAAACTTTTGCCCTTTCTTTCCCCCAAATTGATCCACATATCCATCGGTGAACATATAAATGATATCTTCAGGTTCTATTTTATAGGTTTGATCTGTAAAAGAACTCATTTTACGGTAATAACCAACGGGCATCTTATTTCCTTTCAATTCTATTAGCTCGTAGTTTTTACTGGCGCTGGGATTATACTTTGCAATATAGATCGAAATATGAGCTCCTGCGAACTCCAAAATATGGCTTTTTTTATCATAAATACACAATGACATCTCCAAACCGTCTTTTGATTCTCCGGGAAGTCCTTGTTGATGAAGTGAAGAAATAATCATGCTGCGCATTTCATTAAGAATTTGACTGGCATGCCGCACCTTTGGGTTACGAATGGTCTCATTCAGATAAGAGTTTCCTAACATGCTCATCATAGCACCGGGAACTCCATGGCCTGTGCAATCAGCAACTGTAAATATAACTTTATCCTCAAATTCTCCAGCCCAGTAAAAGTCGCCACTTACAACACTCAGGGGATGATAAAGAATAAAGTAATCGTCGAATAAATTTTGCAACAGAGATTTTCTGGGCAACAATGCTTGCTGAATTTTTTGAGCATATAACAGGCTATCGGTAATTTTATTATTGGTTTGCTCAAGCTTACGTTTCTGTAGCTGTAACTCATTGTTTTTATCACGAATGACTATAGCTTGTTTTTCGAGCACCTTATTGTTTTTGCGTTTTATGAGATTGGCTCTGAATAATGCAAATGCTAAAATTGCAAGTAGCACAAATGCAATGGCCAGTACTAAAAGAAAAATGGTTTTTCGTCTGTTCGACTTTTCTCTTTGCGATTTTTCCTGCTCCAACAGTGCAATTTCCTTGCGTTGTTTCTCGGTTTCATATAAGGTCTGAAGCTTGCTTATATTCTGGCTGTTCTTTTCGTTGAGAATTGAATCTTTATAGGTAGTAAAGTCTTTATAATGCCTCAAAGCCATTAAAGCCATGCCTGAATTCTCATAAAGCGTTGATAAGTATTTGTGTGCATCTCTGCTTGTGCTTTTTGCTCCGATATCTCTTGAAAGTTTCAGGGCTCTTTTTAAATAATGCAGGGCTTCCTCAAAACGATTAAGCTTCATGTAAGCCTTGCCAATATTTAAACTGCTAACGGCCACATAAAAATCATCACCAAGTGTTTGGTCTATTTCCATTGCTTTCTTGAAATAATCAATGGCCTTTTCAAACTTTTTTGTTTTTACATAAACCGAGCCTATACAGTCATAACTAATTGCGATACCCCTCTTGCTCTCAATCTGTTCGTTAAACTCCAACGATTTAAAATAATATCTTAAAGCTTCCTCCAGTTCTCCTTTCGTTTCAAGCAGTTCCCCAATGTTATTGTAGTTAATTGCCAGGCTTCGTAAGTTGTTTCTTTGTTTGGCCTGTTCCAGTGCCTGATTAAAGTATTCCATAGCCTGGTCATACTGCTTCATGAGGGCAAATACATTTCCAAGGCTGTTGCGGGCATACATTGTGCTCCTGAAATCTTTGTATTGCTCACCATACTTAAGTGCTTTTAAATGGTAGTTCACTGCACTGCTATAATCATCGAGTCGCCGGTATACAACACCTATATTATTATTTATTCGTGGTAGGTACTGTTTATATTTTAGCTCTTCTGCCAATCTTAGTGCATGAAAGTGGGCATTCAAGGCTTCTGTGTAATCAGCTTTTTTTCTGAGGTAGTATCCTTTCTCGTCGAGTGCCCAAATCATCCCGTGAATATATCCGATATTTTCGGCTGTTTCCAGTGTCTGTTCAATATATTGCAAAAACAAGGAGTCTTCATTATGATCTTCATAATGTTGCGCTATTTCGAATAATAGCTGTACTCGCGATGAATCTTTTGGGTAAGTATGAAGCTTTCGCAGCAAACTATCAGGGTTGGCAATTATAATTTTCACCCAAATAAGTGAAACTAAAAGAAAGCAAGCTTTAAAAAAATATGTCGACCTATTTCTCACAATAAAGGCATCCTGTTTAAGCATCTAAAATACAATAATAATGCAATATATTGAAAATATATACTTACAATAAAAACAATTGTTAGAAAAATAAAAAAAGCGGACACCATGCACTGATATCCGCCCAATTGTAAAAACCAAAAACTATTTATTTAATGTTATTTTATGCGGTTTTACCATGTTTTCAGGTGCCAATACCCTGTCCAATTCTTCTTTTGACAATAGCTTCTGTTCCAGCACCAGATCATATACGCTTCGATTTTCTTCGAGTGCTTTTTTAGCAAGTTTCGTGCAAATCTCATATCCTAAAACGGGATTTAATGCCGTTACAAGCCCAATACTGTTATGAACAAGATTCATACAATGCTCCTTATTGGCTGTAATTCCATCAATGCATCTATATTTCAGTACTTCCATGCCGTTTTTAAGCATCTCAATGTTTTCAAAAAGACTTTGAACAATAATTGGCTCCATCACATTTAGCTCAAGCTGCCCTGCCTCAGAAGCAAGGTTAACGGTTAAATCGTTACCAATAACTTTAAATGCGATTTGGTTTACGACTTCTGGTATTACCGGATTTACTTTACCTGGCATTATTGATGAGCCGGGCTGCATTGGTGGCAAATTAATCTCATTAAAGCCGGTACGGGGACCTGATGACAGCAGTCTAAGATCGTTACTTATTTTGCTTAATTTAACAGCCAGACGTTTTACTGCAGAAGAATACATAATAAATGCACCTGTATCTTGTGTGGCCTCAACTAAATTCTTAGCCAGCTTAATATCCAGGCCGGTGATATCGCGAAGGTGATTTACGCATTTCTCGCTATAATCAGGATCAGCATTTATACCTGTTCCAATAGCAGTTGCGCCCATATTGACCTCAAGGAATAAATCTGCGTTATTTTCCAAACGCTCAACTTCCTCCTCAAGCATAGTAGCATAAGCTTCAAACTCCTGCCCGAGTGTCATTGGCACTGCGTCCTGAAGTTGAGTCCGCCCCATTTTAATAACATTGGCGAAATCCTGCCCTTTTTTGCGAAATGAATCAACAAGATCTTTTAAAACTTCTACAAACTTGATATTGGAATACAACAGCGCTATTTTAATGGCTGTAGGGTAAGCATCATTAGTCGATTGTGACAGGTTCACATGATTATTTGGGTGACAATATTCGTATGCACCTTTTTTGTGTCCCATGATTTCGAGGGCACGATTGGCAATTACCTCATTGGCATTCATATTAGTAGATGTACCGGCACCGCCCTGAATCATATCAACCACAAAATGCCGGTGATACTTCCCTTTCATTATTTCGTCACAAGCCTGTATCATAGCATCGGTTACATCGTCTTCTAATAAACCCAGGTCGTGATTTGCTTTTGCAGCTGCCATCTTCACAATGCCCAGACTACTAATCAGTGTTGGGAAAAACTGCAAAGAAACACCCGAAATATTGAAGTTTTCAAGGGCCCGAAGCGTTTGTATTCCATAATAAACATGATCAGGTACATCACGGTCGCCCAGCAGGTCATGTTCGTGCCTTGTAGAACCTGAAGCGTATTGTGCTCCTGCATTTATAAGTTGCGCATTGGCCTGATGCATGCGACGTGTAATTACTTTGGCCAGGTTGGCATATATTTTTGAGGTAATGCCATTATGCTTTTCTGTGAGATGCTCCAGATCAGCTTTCTCTATGCTGTATCCAACCACATCGGTGATTGCTCTTGCATTTGTACTGTGGGGAGAATGATCAAGCAATGAACCTTCACCCATAAAATCATACGCTCCGAAATATGCAAGTCGTTTTTCAGCCCCGTATGTTGTTTTGCTAAACAGTTCAACCTCGCCCTCTGCAATAAAATAAATCGCTTCTCTGTGACAATGCTGTTTAAACAAATATGTACCTTGACTAAAAATTTTGCGCTTAACATGCCCTGCAACAATCTGAATCTCATCATTATTAAGCCCTTTAAACAAGCTAACCTGCCTTATGAAAGCTGTAAGTTCATTTTTTGTCATAATTCTATAATTTATTGCCGAAAGGCGTATGAAACAATTTTATAAGTAGTTAAAGAAATTAAAATTCAAGTAGCAAATGGTATACAAATCTCTATCAATTATTGGTTTTTTCTGAGCATATTTATCTGTTTTACAGCATTAAAAAAGAGGGAACGCCCTTAGCACTCCCTCTTATTCAGAATTGAGATCATATTTTAATTATTGATTCACCATCATTGGCATTAGCAACATCAATAAGTCTTCGTTTTCGTCCTCTTTTTCTACAGGCAGAAAAAGAGCAGCTCTTGAAGGATCAGAGAGTTCTATAAATATATCAGGTGATGATATATTTGCTACTATTTCAATCATGAAGAGCGCCTTAAAACCAATCTCCATCTCCTGACCTTCATACTCACATTTCAAACGCTCGAAAGCAGACATTGAGAAGTCGAGGTCTTGCGCCGAAACTTTGAGTTCGTTTGGTGCAACACTCAATTTCACAAGGTTAGAAGCCGGATTGGCATAACCCGAAACCATTTTAAGTTTATTGTGCAAATCCAACCGGTCGACTGTCATTTTATACGGATTATCTTTTGGAATAACCGCTTCGTAATTTGGATATTTACCTTCTACCAACCGACAAACCTGTAAAAAGTTGCCAAACTCAATAATGGCATTTTGCTGGTCAAATGTTACTTTCACTTCGGTTTCGTCGTTGGGAAGCAAATTCTTTAACATTTGAGCTGGTTTCTGCGGTAAAATAAATGATGCTTCCTGGTCGGCTTTCACATCTAATCGGCGGTACCTAACCATTTTATGGGCATCTGAGGCAACGGCTGTAAGGTAATCAGGAGAAAAAGCAAATAGAATTCCGTTCATGACTGGCCTCAAATCATCTTCTGCTGTGGCAAAGATGGTTTTATTAATGGCAGAAAGCAGAGCTTCGGATTTCAAAGTAATTTCTGTTTTTTGGGCGTCGTCTATCTCCTGGTGTTTAGGATAATCTTCTCCCTTTTGTTCAACCTTTGTGAACTTACCGCTTTCGCTCAAAATATCTACTGAAAGTGATTCAGTATTGATATTGAATGTCAAAGGCTGTTCCGAAGTATCTTTTAATTTTAAAAGACGGCGTGCGTCTACAGCAATAACACCTTCACCTTCTGCATTGTCCACTTCCATAGAAGTCACAAGTGTTGTTTCCAGGTCGGAGGCTGTTATTGTTAGCACATTGCCTTTTAGTTCAAACAAAAAGTTATCTAAAATAGGCAGTGTGTTCTTGCTACTAATCACTTTAGCAATAGCTTGTAAATGATTTAGTAAATCTGTACTCGATACTACAAAATTCATTATACTTTCTTTTTTATTTCCTCAAAATTAAGAAAAACTTTTCAGAATTATGGTTTAAAGTCGCTAAGTTCCTTAAACATGGTGGCAAAAACATGTGTTTGTACCAGTACCCATGTGTTTTGGTTAATTATACCATTAAGTTGGCTCACGGTAAAAATATCATTATCAGCTACATTTTGACTAATATTTTTATTTCGATGTAAGCTCAACTCAACATTTTCGTCATTTTTCAATTTCACATTAAAACGATAAAAAAATGAACTATTGAACACTGAATCTACTTGTCTGGGGCTTTTACCCAGTACGAAGTGACTGTGGTATTTATGCTCAAACTCTTTAACAAACCTCCTAACAGCCAGGGTATCAAAAACTTTAGCCTTCATATCCTCTCCGTAAAGCTCATATTCATTGCGACCTTTCACTTTTATTTTAAAGGACTCATCTGGCTTATCCCCGATTCTAACACCTATTTCATCAATCTGGGACTGATCATAATAAAAAATCCTTGTCGATCTCCACGAAATCGGGTTAGTGGTAAATCTGCTTGACAAATACCCCCGAAACCCCGGTATTTCTATTACAAAAGGCCTATTCGAACCTTCCAGAAGGGCATATGTTCCCAGTTGATTCTGTGTAACTCCCCCAATATATATGGTTTTCATCAAATCATCATCGCTATAAACTTCAACTTTAACTGATTTTGTGGCCAGGCTTTTGAGTATGTTTTCCTCAGCAGCTTTGGCCACGGGAGTTTTAATCCGCATCCTGTGCAAGGTTTTTAAAAGAAGTTGAACATTATTTTTCTTTGCAAGAAACTCCTCATTCACATACCATTTCCCTTGTTCTGATTCGGTAAGCTCAACAATGTTATTTTCTTTATCGACCATAAAAATACGGTCTATTTTAGCAGTATCCTCTATATTAAAATCCCGCAATTCACGAATAGTTGCCTGCTTACCAATTTTAAGCATATCGAACAATCTGGAGGTGCCATAAGGAGCTACCTGGGCAGCTACTACTAATCCAACCAGTACTATAATAACAAGGATTTGTATAATGTATTTTTTCATGCTATTAATATTTGTATTTGAAAGTATAGTAAAAATCTGATAATCTGGATATAGCGATTTTTGGGTTTTTTGAATGACACATAAAACCCCTTACCCATAAAAAATGAGAAATACTTTTAAGGAAAGAAAAAACAGCTAAGAATATAAAAGTTTCATGCGCATGCTCCCTCCCAGTCAAAACTGAAAATGGCAATATTCGTTTGTGCTTAGCTGTGAAAGCAATTTCATATTCGGGGTTTCTACTTGCTCGTAGCAAAAGATATTTCAACCTCCAGAAAAAATCGCCCTTAATGTTCTTAACGAACCTTGCAAAGGTATTAATCATTTTCGTTTGTGTCAAGTTTTTTGTCATGGGTATTTCATATGTTTATAAATTTGATTTTAGTGGTCATTACCTGTCCCGATGACTAATCGGGATGGAGCTCGCCATGATGAATAAAATTCACTCCATACAAGGGTTTGCAGTTTTATTATAATCATGCTCGTGTGTGTCATTTTTTTGTCATGGCTCGGTTCATCTGTTTATAATTTTAATCTTTTAATGACGAGCATAATATATTTACTGGCTGCTTTTTTGGGTATATTTTGCTCTCCTTAAGAAATAAAATACAAAAGCTAATATAAGCATAACTACAATAGGTAAGCCAATATTTAAGGCTCGCCAGAACGTTTTCTCATTTCTGAGCTTTTGCCTGTCTAGTAAGCGTAATTCAAATTTTCGGCCACGTAAAGTTACAAGTTCATTATCATCAGTCAGGTAATTTACAGCATTAAGTAAAAATGGTTTGTTCCCGCTAAAATTTATATCCTCAAACCATTTGTCTGATCCTAAAGGTAAAGATTGCTGGTCACCATTTCGTGTAATTACCGGATTTTTGGCCACATCACCATCAGAAACCAGGATCATTTTAGTTTTTTTACTTTTCTCTTTAAAATCGAAAAATGAGTTTTGTGTAAAATCATCCACCAATCTGTTTTTGAAAGCTGATTGGAAGTTACCTTCGAGTAATACTGCCACATTTTGTGGTCCTGATCTGAATCTCTGCGGATCAGGTTTTTCATTTATTATACTCAGGTCGATTAAAGCCGGTGAACTTACTACGCGGGAATATTGTGATGTTTTTAGTAATATTTGCTTTTTCACATTTGGGTTTCTTCCAACAGTATCTAATGGATTTGTAAATTCAGTTTTAATTGGTCCGATATTAGTTGTTATCGGATGTATCGGCCTTGGTGCTATTACAGGAAAGTAGACCCACGGTGTTGGAGTAAATTGTGGTTCTGCACCCATTGCAGCTGTATTTACAGGAATTGGAGCAGACCGTAAATCCTGAATTATCCCGGTATTAATTCTCACCCCATAGCTAAATAACATGTCATTTAAATTAAGCTGCCGCTGAATTGGAATTGCCTGAGTTGTACTTTTTCTTGCAAGGCTATCCATATGTACATCATTATAATCGACAAGCCACAGCACTTTACCACCATGCATTATGTATTGATCGATAATAAACTTATCTTTCTCAGAAAACGTGGTTCTGGGTTTAGCAATAACTATTGCATCATATTTTAAGCGCATTGAGTCACGTAAAGCATAGATATACTCATCGGGATCCACAAGTTTTACCGAATACATATCTGAAAGCTCTCGCGCTAAAGATATGCTTTGGCTACGCTCTAATTCTCCATGTCCGGTTATAAAGGCTATTGTGGCTGGAAAAACACTTGTTACTTCTCTTATTTTATTTAGAAAATTATATTCGAGTTTCTCCTGAGCATCATTTATCAAACTCTCTACCGCAGTACGTCCACTACCTTTACTTTCGATAAAATTTAATACTACCTCTTCCTGTCGATACATAATAACTGCGCCAGGAAAAAGGTATTTAGTTTTGTATCCATCTTTATCTTCTACCCTAATGGTGCGTGGATTTAATCCTTTATCGACGAGTTGCCTTGCAATTTCATTTCTGGTTTTCTGATCTTCGCTTTCTGCGGGGTTGATAAACTCATATTGTATGTTTGATCCAGCATAAGCTCTGAATTCTTCCATTGTTTCCAGAACCGAACGCCTTAACTCTTCAAATGCAGCCGGCAGGTCTCCATCGAGGTATACTTTTACATATACTATATCATCGAGGTCCTGAAGCGCCTTTTTTGTACTCTCATTTATTGAGTAACGATTATCTGTAGTGAGATCGATACGGAAAAACACTCTTGAAGAGACAAACCCAATGAGTAATACGGTGAGTATGCTCAGCAAAAGTTGTATAATATGATTTCTTTTTAATCGACTACGTTTCATTGTGTATAATTTTTTCGTTTACCACTTTCGGCTTTGCAAAACTGTGCGTGTGAATAATAAAAAAATGGTAATAACTGCCAGAAAATATATGATATCGCGACTATCGATTACACCTCTGCTGATTGAGCTGTAATGTTCATTGATTCCAAGGTTTTTAATATAAAATGCTAGCTGATCGGCGGAGCTTAATTGAGCCAGTGAATCAAAACCAACATAAAATACAAAGGATAAACTCACAGCAATTAGAAAAGAAATAATCTGATTATCGCTTAATGAAGAAGCAAATACGCCAATAGCGACATAAATGCTGGCCAGAAACAGCAAACCAATGTAAGCTCCCCAGGTACCACCAAGATCCAAATTTCCAACCGGGTCGCCAAGCTGCCAGATAGAATAAAAATATATAAAAGTGGGAATTAATGAAATGATTACAATTCCTGTTCCAGCCAAATATTTTGCCAGCACGATTTGCATATCGGATAACGGCCGCGTAAGCAATAAATCAATTGTGCCTGTTTTCTTTTCCTCACTAAACAAACGCATGGTCACTGCAGGTACTAAAAACAAAAATACCCATGGTGCCATAATAAATAAAGCATCTAGATTAGCGTAACCTGAATCGACAACATTTATTGTTCCGGGAAAGACCCACATAAATAAACTGTTAATCAATAAAAAAATGATTACGACAATATAACCAGTAAGGGAGGTGAAAAAACTGCTAAGTTCTTTCCTGAAGAGTGTCCACATTAGCTTAATTTTTTAATAGAAATGCAAAAATAGTGCTTTTAAAAAAAATTCAAGTGAAAAGGGAAGATTTCCACAACTTTGTTTTACAAAAGACTATTTATCAGTAAAATAATACTGACAAGGTGATAGCTCTTAAGATTATATAAGGGCAAAAATATTGTTGGTTGTAATTAATCGCCACCAGCCGGTAAATAAAACTTAAATATACTGCCCTCTCCTGGTTCACTTTCCACCCAAATTTCTCCACCGTGTCTTGATATGAACTCATTGCACAAAATGAGTCCTAAACCCGTACCTTTTTCATCTGAAGTGCCTATTGTGGATGGATTAACATCAAGTTTAAACAAACGGTTGGCATCTTTCTTGGCTATGCCTACCCCTGTATCAGTGATAGACACGTAGAGTTTTTGATTTCGCTCTTCGTAGTTTATATCTATTATCCCATTCTCTTCGGTAAACTTAATAGCGTTTGATATCAAATTACGCATCACAGTACTAATCATATTTACATCGAAATGCCAATAAGCAGAATGCTCCGGATAACTGATTTTAATGTTTTTTTGCCTGGCATTTCCATTCAGTAAGTCTACATTGTCTTCAACAACATCTTTTAAATTATACAGGTTCTTTGCAAGTTTTAACTTTCCGGTTTGGCTTCTGGCCCATTGCAAAAGGTTCTCGAGCAAAGCATAGGCATTGCTTGAAAATTTATATATCTGCTCAATAAAAACTTTTAACCGCTCCTTTTCAAAAGAGTCAAAATCGTCTAATAGCAACTCAGATAAGCCAATTACTGTACTAAAAGGATTCTTTAGGTCATGACCGATTATAGAAAAAAACTTATCTTTTGTATTGTTTAAGCTTACAAGTTCTTTCTTTTGATTTTCCAGCTCATCACGCTCTCTTATTATTTCATTTTTTTGCTTCTGTATGTCTAGTGTGCGCTTTGTAAGACGCTCCTCCAATATGTTGTTATCGCGCAGGCGTTTTACAAAACCCTTAAGCAATGAACGCGCGAGTAAAGGCTCTCCTTCAAGGGCATCGCTAAAGGCTTCATAACTTAATTCATAAAGTTCAGAAGGAATTATTGCTGTTACACTTGCACTTCTCGTCTCCTCATCAATAAGTGAATATTCACCAAAAAAATCATTTTCATCGAAATTGGAGAAAATATACTCGCCATCGTGCACTTGTAAACTACCCTTAATTACAATATAAAGCGCACGCATTCTATCTCCCTTATGGAAGATAGACTCTCCCTGCTCAATTTTTATATGTTTTAGGTTCCGGGCAATCTTCTCAAGAATTGCAGCCGGAGCATCTATGAATAAAGATACGTTTCTAAGAAACTTAACTTTATCATCCAATGCATGCGCTGATTTTCGAATCATACAACTAAAAAATCCTAATTATAAACTTGCAAAATAACAATTTATAACTTCACCTCAAAGTTTTAAGCCATTTTTAAAAGGCAGGAATGTCATAAAATCTGAGTGATGGACAATATAGGCTTCAGTGCTGCGCTTTACCATATCACCCTCTCCGGCATGCGTTGCAATAATATGATTAACTTCCGGCGGCAACCCCACCTCTTCTGCCAGTGCAACACCGCTAAAGGGGTGGCGAAGATACTTGCCATATGTACCCTGCACGGCATTTCCATTGTCATCAAGCACATATTCAAGCAACTTCCCAACATCGCACAGAATAGCTCCTGAAATTAGTACATCCATATTTACAGGTAGCTCGTCTTTAAAAAACTGGTTAACTTTCAAACCACTTTCGCGCGAGATATGCACCACAGCACGCTTATGATCCATAAAGGTTACCTTTAAATCGGGACCGACCAGGAGTGTAAAAGGTATGCGATTCAGGTCTTCTCCATTCAAAACACTTCTTTGAAGGGCTATTTCCCATACCCGCATAGTTTTTTCACGAAGATCACTATCCTGGATCCATTCCAGTTCCTCGCCCCATAATTTTAAGACTTCTTCTTTCATCTGATTAAAATTTTTAGTTTTCTGAAAATGAAGAAACTATCCGCCATTTGGCGGACTTCACATTCAGAAACTCACATGTTTATGATTTTGATTTTATTTCGATATGCACTGTGTTTTTATATTTTTTGACCAAATATTCCCGGTTGTTTTATTCAAAACAGGAAATTCAAATACATTCATTGCTTAAAAGTAGTAAAATTTGCATATCTCTACAAGTGAAATCTTGTAATTAGAGCGTATTTATATTAATCGCTTAGAACAATAGTCTCAATACTATCGATCATACTCTTATAATCAAATTTTCTTGCCATTTCCCGGGCATTTTTCGATAATTTTTTGTGTAAAGCTGTATCCTGAGATATTTCATGGATTACCTCTGTGATTTTATCCATCTTTTTCACACTGATTTTATAACCATTGTAGCCGTCTTCAACTAATTCACTAATCCCTCCATGCGGTGGAACAATAGCCGGGATGCCATAATTCATGGCTTCCAGCACTGTCAATCCAAATGATTCAAGCCATTTATCAGGGTGACTTAAATTAATAACCAGCGAGGCCTTCGAATAGAAGGGATGTACATCAACCTGTGCGGGGTAGAGCGACATGTTTTCAGGAAACCGGTCATTCTTAAAGTACGCATTGAGATCTTCTTCAGAGGCACTCACGACCAAATCAAAATGGACATTAGACAAACGTGCTGCCAGTTGGATAAATTCTTTTATTCCTTTATACTTTTTAAGCGAACATAGCATTAATACTGTAAACTCGTCTGTTTCGCCCCGGGATTTTATATTGTCGGTAAAATCTGGTGACAATGCATTATAAATTACGTGCGGGTCGGTTTGCTTTACCGGATCTTTTTGCTTTAGATATTTAGATACATAAATCACATCAGAGGCTGACTTATCAAGTATTCTGAATAAAAATCGCTTTAATCTTTTAGGTTTCACAGAGGTTTCGTGTAGATGGTAAATAACCTTTTTACCTGTGAGCTTGCCCGCGAGTGCGGCCGCAAAAGGCCATAGTGTATTTACATAAAAAATTACGTCTTTGCGCCAATAGCGTAAAAAAATAAAAAATAGAAAAAATTGATTGAAGAAAAAGCGAAAAAAGTTGATATACCTCGTGGCTGTCCAACGGTAATGAAAATAATGATGTTTAACGCCCTCCAGATTGCTTAAAAAACCTTTCGCATTTTTGCCCGATGTAAATAAATCTATTTGATGCCCCCGGGCACTTAATCCGTTAATGACTTCTGACAATACCAATGGCGCTCCACTGTAATCGTTATACAGGTGGACACATACTATTCGCTTTTTTGTCTTATTTTCCATCAAACTTTAATCTTGGCGCAAATGCTACGCTTAATCTATTTCCATTAATTAGGCATGCAAATATAATCGCTTTATAGTACGAATCTAATTTAACATCATATTTGTGATAGAAAAGTAACATAGCAATATTAAAATTGTAAAAAAACCTATGAAAGTGTCTCATTACAAACAAGATCAAAATTATAAAGAATTTAAGGTTTTACTTCTAAGGGTGCTGCACATAAAAGACTGACATAATCGACAACTTCATCAGAAGCTAATATTTCGCCGGAATGACCTCGTCGCAAAATACTAAAGCTCACCTTTTCATTTTTCATCTTACCATAGGCCATGAGTGCTGAGATTGGGCCATATCCACATACACTGACATTGTATTTTCTAACGCGTTCAATCACCTCAGCCTCATCAAGATTCTTAATGGCCTCCAGAATATAATCATCCTTTTCTCTCCCTTTTTCGGCTCTTTCGAAATGGTTAAAGTCAGATGATGCAATTACCAGGAGCTTTTGCCCTGAATCCTTTTCATACCTGTAAAGTTTTTCTGCCACATTTCTAATATTTTGCAGCTTTGGGTTGCGTATAGTAATAACTGCAATTTTGTTTAAATCAGGTCGGTAGTGGCTGAGGTAAGGCAGCATAACCTCTGCTGCATGCTCCTCATACTGTGCATCAGATGAGACGTCAAACAAACCACTGTTTAGCAAATCCTTATCTGTTTGAAAATCAGCTCCGGGTATTTCCCATTGATCATGACCATCAATCGAAACCTCAGGCCCCAGGCCTCTGTGACTGGGCGATAGGATTACAACACTGTCAAATACCTGATGAATGGTATAGTGAAAAAAATGCACAGCCTGGTAACCACTAAACATATACCCGGCATGTGGCACCACACCGCCGAATACATTCAGTTTTGCATCGACAATATGTCTCAGGTTGTTGGCCTCTTTCTTTTCAATATATTCAATGAGCTTTCTGGTTTCAATATGACTTGAAGGATAGAACTTACCAGAAAATTGCGCATATCTTGTAGTCATAGTTAAATGATTATAGGGAGTTCATAATGGCAATTTAAACAATATTTTTCAGAAAGTGCAACAGTTTTTGTACTATACCCACTCCTGCTTATAACAAGCTCCCCACACTCAGGGCAATAAGTTGATGCATCTGCATGCACATTACCGGGATATACAAACTGCAATTTCTCCCTGGCTGCTGCAACATAATCATTTATCAGTGTCAATTCGGTCGCAGGTTGGCTATATTTATATTGCGGGTAGTAACGACTTATATGGAAGGGGATATTGGGTCTGAGATTTTCGACAATCCATTTCAACATAGCGCGGTACTCATCAAAATTATCGTTAGCATTTGTAACTACTAAATGTGTGACTTCAAGGTGACGACCAGCATTATTTATTTGCTTTAAGGCATCCAGAACAGGCGAAAGCCGGCCACCGGCAAATTTTTTATAAAACTCGTTATTAAAACCTTTCAGGTCAATATTAAATGCATCAATAACTTCAATTAACTTCTCAAGGGGTGCATGATTAATGTAGCCATTGCTAACAACAACAGTTGGAATTTTATGTGATTTGGCCAATTTGGCAACATCAATCATAAAATCATAATTGATCATGGGTTCGTTATATGTAAATGCAATACCGGCTTTTGGACCTTTCTCAAGGGCAATATCTACCACCTCCTGAGGACTTAAATACTCAGCTCTGGCAAGCATTTGATGTTGAATTTGCGAAATTTGGTGGTTCTGACAAAAACTACAATTAAAGTTACACCCCAGGCCGCCAACAGATAAAATCTGAGCTCCCGGATAAAAATGGTATAGTGGTTTTTTTTCAACAGGATCAATTGCCAGGGAGCTAATTTTGCCATAACCCATATCAAAAAGCCTGTTATCGCGAGCCTGGCGAACATTACAAAGTCCCCATTGCCGATCTTTCAATTTACAATTATGAGGGCAAAGTTGACATTCAACCCTGCCGGCCCTGGCTGTATAAAAACTGGCTTCTTTCATTACTCAAACCTTTCACTTCTAAAACGGTAAAATTTTAGTTGGTCATTGTCTACCATTTGGAGTCTGGCTTTTTTCTTTACAATATCAATTTGCTTTTCTATGGTATCAACACTTTCTAAAGCAGGTAATAACACGCCTTTTCGGAACCCGTCAGATATTATTAATCCATATACAGCCGGATCGAGCTGATCCGGGGTTACCTCCTCAAAGGGCGATAGAACATCAACCGATACTTTAATTTCGGATAATTCTTCAGCTGCGACAGGCCGAAATCTGGGATCTGTTGAAGATGCTGATATCGCGTTTTGCACAATTTCCTCAAAAAGGGTCTTAAATCTGGGTTCAATTGTCCCAATGCAGCCTCGCAGGTCGCCGTTCTCAAGATGCAATGAAACAAAGCATCCTCTCTGTAGTAACAATCTTTCATCAACATCTTCAGGTTTTTTCAGGCGAACGCCATCTACCACAAACTTTCTGACTGCTTGCTCTGCTTTTAATACGTATATGTGTTTTTTCTCCATCTCATCATCGATTTCAAAAAAAGATACTAATTATTTAATACTTTTTCAAGAAACCAATGATTAAAATAAAAATATAAACTGCAAAACCATCAATCATAAAATAAAGTAGAAGTTGCTCCCAGGTAACCTTATCATAAAAAACGCCGATTCCTGAGACAATAGAAATGGTAATAATCAACAAAGCTACAATCAACAATGCAATTGCGGCAAACAGCTTTGTAATACCCCGGCGACGAGCCTTTTTCTGACGCACCGGTCGCTTTTTGAAGAGATCGCGTATGCTGCGGCCAATTATAAAAGCGATGCCGGTAATGCCTATAATAAATATTGCTTCTAACATGTTTTAATCTTTTACATAAATTCTTTTAACTCTTGCAGCCACACTGGTAAGCACTTCATAAGGTATGGTTTCCAACCATCCTGCAACTTCCTCAATTGGTAATTCTGGACCAAATATTATTACCTCATCTCCCACCTCCACTTTTGCGCCCGTAATGTCTATCATTGTCATATCCATACATACATTACCAATCACTGGATATAAATTCCCGTTTATAAAAACCTTGCCTCTGCCATTACTAAGTATTCGCCTGAATCCGTCGGCATAACCAATGGGTATTGTGGCAATTTTTTTCGGGTTGTCGACTTCTCCACTCCGACCATAACCAACAGTTTCACCCGGCATTACATCTCTGATTTGAGCAATACTTGTCCGGAGCCTGCCAACCTGCTTTAGGTCAGCATCTGCTACACTTATTCCGTATAAGCCAATTCCAAGGCGCACATAATCAAACTGGTATTCGTGGAAACGCTCAATTCCGGCACTGTTTAACAGGTGTTTTTTAATGTTTCGATCAAGGGCTAATGCCAGTTTCTTGCACATTGTATTATAAACCCTGGCCTGGTCATGGGTAAAGTTGTCATGCATGGGCTCATCGCTGGAAGCTAAATGAGAAAAAGCAGTTTGCACATACATTGCAGGCTGTTTTTTCAGCTCATCTATCAGATTGTCTATATCAGAAGGATTGAACCCAGACCTGTTCATGCCTGTATTTAATTTAATGTGCACAGGAAACCTTCTTTCTCCCTGCTGCACCAGGTATTTACCCAGGCTCGATAGCATTCCATAATCGAAAACCACAGGTTCAAGCCGGTATCGTACCAGGCTATCAAAATCAGAATTATGTGGATTCATGACCATAATCGGCAAATCGATGCCACGTGCACGTAAATCCACACCCTCATCGGCAAAAGCAACCGCCAGATAGGCTACCCGGTGATACTGTAAAACATTAGCAATTTCGTGCGAACCACTACCATACGAGAATGCCTTAACCATAACAATTATGTCTGCATCGTGCTTTAGCAATGACTTAAAGTAGTTTAAATTGTGTGTTAATGCATTGAGGTTTACCTCAAGTACAGTCCGGTGTGATTTCTCTTCCAAAATTTTATCAACCTCTTCAAAATGGAAGGATCGGCTCCCTTTAAGCAGTACAGTAGTATCTGTAAAATCAAAATCGCCCAGGGCTGCAATTAATTCTGTTGTCGATTTAAAAAAATGGCTATCGAGATGGAAAAGCTCGCGGAATTGCATCAGGTCTTTTCCGACTCCCAGCATCAAATCAGGCTTATGAGCATTAACTAGCACTGATACTTCTTTGTAAAGGTTTTCTTTTGCATACCCACTCTGAAAAATATCTGATAGCACTAAAACCTTTCGTGGATGCTGTTTTTGCTGTTCAAGAAAATCAAGTGCATTAGAAAGCGACCCCAAATCGGAGTTATAGCTATCATTAATAATAGTATTGTGTGCTTTTCCCGATTTCTGCTCCAAACGCATAGGAACAGGTCTGATTTTGGCTACAGCCTTGTAAATAAAATCTGAATCATATCCTAAATAGCATAATACTGTAATGGTGTGCATTAAGTTCTCTACCGATGCTTTATCGCTAAATGGTAATGAAAGGCTTAGTTTTTGATTTGAATACTGAACTTTTAACACACCATCATCGAGATGCGCCTTTACATCGGCCTCTTCTTTAAAAGACCAGGTAAACTTTTTCCTCTCAGTGCAATAAGCTTCAATTTTCTCACTTACCCAATCGCCCTCATTACGATAAATTACCACATCAGCATTTTTGAATAGCCTTAATTTTTCCTCAAGTTTTTGAGTAAATGAACTGAAGTTTTCCTGATGGGCATCACCAAGATTGGTAAACAGACCAATAGTAGGCTTTATAATAGTCTGTAATTTTTCCATTTCGCCCGGAAAAGAAATACCCGCTTCAAAAAGGCCAAACTGGGCACCATCACTGAGCATCCAAACAGAGAGAGGAACACCAATTTGTGAATTATAGCTACCAGGGGTCCTGGTCATCCTTACGATGTCTCCCAGGCTCTGGGCAATCCACTCTTTAACAATTGTTTTACCGTTGCTTCCGGTTACGCCAATAACCGGTAAACTAAAATGCGACCTCCACCATGCAGCAACCGACTGCAAGGCACTAATCACATCATGGACTTTGACGAAATCTGCCTTTTCAAGCCATTGCTTTTCGGGTAATTCTGAAACCACAAATTGTCTGACACCTTTTTTAATTAATGCAGGGATGTATGCATGGCCATTGTGATACTTTCCGGGTATAGCAAAAAACAAAACCTGCTCCGGCAGGGTGAGCTTTCTGCTATCGGTTAACAAATATTTTACCTGACCGCTACACGACCCCACACATTCTCCTTGCGATATTTCTGCAACTTTCTTTAGATTTACCATATCATTCAATTGAAACAGGCACTATTTATGCTTTGTGACTTCTAAATAGCAATTGCGGCAAAGTGGCTCATATTCATCTTTTTCACCCAAAACAACTAAGTCCTGGTTTTTTATCACGCGATGAGAAAACTGGGCTAACCCTCCGCATTTTACACAAATGGCGTGTACTTTCGATACATATTCAGCCATAGCCAGTAGCTGAGGCATTGGCCCAAAAGGATTGCCCTGAAAATCCATATCCAAACCCGCCACTATAACCCGCACGCCCTGATTTGCCAACTGATTACAAACTCTTACCAGGTTTGAATCAAAAAATTGTGCTTCATCAACTCCAACCACATCGTTACCAGAGGCAAGCATTAGTAAATTTTCTGCAGCATCAACAGGTGTTGAACGTATGGCAGTGGCATCATGTGAAACAACATCGCTGTCTGAATACCGCACATCAATTTTAGGTTTGAATATCTCGACCTTTAACTTTGCAATTTGTGCACGCTTGAGTCTTCTGATAAGCTCCTCTGTTTTACCACTAAACATAGAGCCAACAATTACCTCTACCCAACCCGACCGATGGGTCTCTATTATTTCGGAATGTCTCAACATTTAATTTATTCCTTAAAAATCATTCGATTATAAATACTAAATATATGTCAAAAAAAGTCGTTTGTACTAAACAAAATTATAATTTTATTGACAGAAGACAGGGGGATATTTAAAAAAGCATTGAAAAAAGAGGTAACTTCTGTATAATTGGAATATTTCCAATAAATTTGCATGTTAATATAAATCTTCAAACTAAATAATATTGATGAATTTAAAGAGCCTTTTGCGTTACATAAAAAATGATGTATATGAGTTGAGTGAAATACTGGGAGATTTAAAGCCCGGTAAAACATTAACCGAAATGGATATAAAGCTTATTCATTCGCGAATAAGATCGATTTCCGAGGAGTTTAACATGCTGGAGAATGGGCTTACAGATAAGCTCCCAGAGGCAAAAGAAGAGCAAAACGAAAAAATTAAAGAAACGTCAGTTAGTGAGCCGCAAACCCGCTCAAAAAAAACGGAATCAACTACAAAAAGAACGCAACCTACTGAATCCGAAGAGCAGCGAGAACCAAGCCATGAAAACCAGGATATTGAATTTGCCCGGGAAGAAAAACGAGAAAAAACTGATCAAAACACTGATCCTGTGCCAGAAGAAGAGCCTACAGATTTAAATGAAGAAATAGAAGAAAAAATACAGGATGAGATAGAGTATGCAGATACAGCTATCGAATCAGATGAGCCAAAAAAAACCATTGCAGATAAATATACGGGTGTGAAAAATTCAATAAACGAAAAAATTGCAATGCACTTTGACCAGAAGGACCTTGCCTCTAAGTTGCAACAGCACCCCATTGAAGATTTAACCAAAGCCATTAAGCTCAACGATAAAATATGGTTTATCAATGATCTTTTCGAGGGTAACGCTGATTTATACCGGGATACCATTAGTAAATTAAATGCAATGGATGACCTTGAAAGTGCATTGATATTTCTTGAAAACAATTTCGATTTTGATCAGGACAAAGAAAGTTTTAAATCATTCATAGAATTCATTTATCGCAGATACCTCAAATAGCTTATGTTATACATTGTCCCCACACCTATTGGCAACCTGGAAGATATGACTTTTCGCGCAATAAACGTGCTTAAAGCTGCTGAGGTGATTCTGGCAGAAGATACCCGAAAAACAAAAAACCTTCTAGAACACTACGAAATAACTTATGACGAGTTAATTGCATATCATAAATTTAATGAACACAAGCAGCTTCAGAAATTTGTGGAGCTTGCACAGGCAAAAAATGTTGCTTTAGTTACCGATGCAGGGACTCCGGGCATCAGCGATCCCGGCTTTTTACTTATCAGGGAATGCCTGAAAGAAGGTATCCAGGTACTTACACTACCCGGTGCAACCGCCTTTGTGCCTGCACTCGTAAACTCCGGACTGCCATGCGACAAATTCTATTTTGAAGGGTTTCTGCCGCACAAAAAAGGCCGCCAAAAAAGACTTAATTACCTGAAAGAGTTGGATCAAACCATTGTATTGTATGAATCACCCTATCGTATAGTAAAAACACTGGAACAATTATCGGAATTTTTTGGACAGGGTCGGAAAGCTTCTGTTAGCAGGGAAATTTCTAAGATATATGAAGAAACAATAAGAGGAAATTTAATCGAATTAATTGAACACTTTAAAAACAAACCCCCTAAAGGTGAGTTTGTTATAATTATTGAAGGTGCAAATACGTAATTTACTCATAACATTAATTTTTCTTATTGCCCCATATCTTTTGCCGGGCCAACCTCCTCGCGTTATTAATTTCGATAATATTGAAGCGCTACCGCAGGTCAGGATCAATGACATTGCACAAGATTATAAGGGTTTTGTTTGGTTAGCCACTTCAAAAGGATTGTATCAATTTGATGGCCAAAAACACAAGCTTTACGGACGAAGCACTACACTCGAATACTCCAATATTGCAGCCCTTTATGTAAGTAAGCTCGATAGCAGCTTGTGGGTCACGGCAACAGATGGAAGAGCCTGGCAAATAAAAAAAACAAAAATCAAATGCTTAAATAAAGGACAATATTCGGAAACATCCAACGGAACACCTATTCAAAGCAGCTTCAAGGAGACAGATACGACGCTGAGCTTCTATACTTACGGATTGGAAGAATATACCTTTTCTAATGATTCTTTAGTTACAAAAGACACCGTTAATTATCTTTCCATTGCTTTTGATCTTGTTAAAAACTTAAAATCACAATGGCAGCAAAAAGTTGCCTTGTTCCTGCAACTCAATCTGGTTGATTTATACAATGATAAACGGTTTAAGAAAGGCAATATCATGCTTTTCAGTAATGGCAACCAGGCCACAATAAGTTTTGGTAACTTAACCATTACAGCAAATAGTGAAGAAATTAAATACAGCTTCAGTCCCAACATCATACTTGAAATGATACAAGTAGAAGGTACTGTACTGAAAAGTATTTCTGGAATTGGGCTCATTATTCAAAGACCTGAACAAAACCCAGATACAATTTTAACCAACCATACACTTACGAAACTTTTTGCAGACAGGAAAAATGGAATCTGGGCAGGCAGCGACAATGGAGACCTCTTCTACATTCAAAACATAGAATCGGATCACTACCAGTATCCTTTTTCAGACATTGCCACATACAAAAGTAAAGTTGTGTTATCTGAAAAAAGCGGGGCACTCTACGCCTTAGAAGATAGTAAAATAAAGCAAATTGGGAAGATACCTTTCCAGGTTAATCGGCTTCATTTTATAGATTCCAACAAATTATTAGTGCTGG
>NZ_DATFKB010000022.1:0-3381 GCF_035268865.1 Salinivirga sp.
TTACGACACCTATTTTATGAAAAAAATACTCCGCGAGTCCCACATTCGCGTCCATTTAGATCTCGGCGTGGGCGAGGCTGAGGCCATGGGCTGGGGCGCCGATTTGTCGACCGACTATGTCGTTTTCAATTCTGTATATACCACTTGATCCCTTCTTCTTTTTTCTTATTGGGGCCTACCCCCGAGGCTCCGCCTGACGGCGGATCTCGCGGGTCGCTACGCTACGCAGCTCCTTATTCAGTCGGCCCCGTCCCTGTCATTCGCCAGTGCCGGGTCGCCCTTCCTGTGGTCGGGCCTGCTCCGCATCGCTAGTCCAGATTGGGTTTCGAAGCTCCCATGCGGGATCTCTACGTTCCATTCCGGTTTTTTGCTCCCATCCCGTGAAAAATAAAAATCCACCCTCATCCCGCGCTCTGACGCCGGATCTCCTACACCCATACCGTTTATCGAGCAGGAGGTTCTGTGATGAAACCCAATAGAAAAATAATATCAATCTTCGCCCTTTGGAGTTGGAAGGGAGCCGAGGAGAGGGTAAAACCCGCGGCTTAAAAAGATCCTTTGAACCTCTTTTGACTTATTCGTCTCCCGGCCACCACGCACACATACCATTCCTTTTTTAAGGTAAAATCTTATGTGCCCCCCGAAGGTGCTGGTTATATACGGATTCAGTATATATTCAGTACTTTTGGTACGGTTAAAAGTAAGTTAGGTGCAAGCGTAAAAGACGTCCGAGCGAAAGACAAACAACCGACAAAAACTCAACTAATCTTATCCGGCAACTTGAAGCATTAAAAAAAGATTGCTAATAACTGTGATTTTTTGAATGGTCTTGCGAATAATTAGATAAACAAGTTTTACTAAAAAAGTCGTAATATGAAATTTTCAAAAATTTATGCTATTCTAACTTTCCTTTTTTTGGGGAGTACAAGCATTTCTGCTCAAACTATGTTGGAGCAATATTTTGGTGGCAATAGAGATAGTTTAGTAAAAGAAGCTACCAAACTTATCCATACCCCCGAACCAACTTTTAAACCGACCAATCAGCCGACTGAACCAGACTCTGCAACAATAGCCGATATGGGATTTGAGCAGGTTTACAAATCGGAAAACCGCTTTTTTATTGTACGTGACAATAATAAAATCTTTGCTTATAGGTTTGTAAATCAATCTGACAATACAATAATACTTATTCACGGTGTTGGAAGTAATGCTTATTTGTACAACAAAACGGCAGGATTACTGCAAGAAGTGACCCAAGCAGAAGTTTATGCCATTGATTTAAGGGGACACGGACGATCGGAAGGAAAAATCGGTGATGTAAAGTACATTAACCAGTATGTTGATGATTTGGCTGATATTATAAGTACAATCCGTAAGGAGAAGCCCGATGGAAAAATCATTATTGCAGGACATTCAATGGGTGGCGGAGTTGCTTTGGGTTATGCAATGGAAAAGGAATATGAACAACCTGATGGCTTTTTGCTTTTTGCACCATTAATCGGACATAACTCACCTGCCATTCCGCGGGAACAAGCAACCGAAAACATAGCCGAAGAGCCCTTTATGAAAATCCATATAGAGCGAATAATTGGTTTGACTATGCTAAATGAAATTGGCAATCACGATTACGATAGCTTGCCCGTACTGTTTTTCAATTTGCCTGAAGCAGTTCCTTTGAAAAAATATAGCTATCGTGCGAATAAAAGTATGACGCCTGATGATTACGTGGCAGGGTTAAAAGCAGTAAACAAACCAATGCTTGTAATAATGGGTAGCGAAGACGAAGCTTTCTCGGCAGTAGCTACGAAAGAAGCCATTTTGATGAACAGCACAGGAGAAATACAGATAATTGACAAGGCTTCCCACAATGGTGTAAGACATAACACACAATCTTTTAATTTTATCAAAGATTGGTTTTCAAAATTGTAATGGACAAACAAGAGCAACAGCATTTTTTTGAACGTATTATTGAACAACACAAAGGTATTTTGTTGAAGGTTGCCCTTACATACTGCTCAGACGCGGTAGACCGACAAGACCTCAGACAGGAAATGATGATTCAGATTTGGCAGTCTATTCACAAATACAATGACCAGTATAAAATTTCAACTTGGTTGTATCGTATTTCACTGAATGTCGCTATCTCATTTTATCGTAAAAGTTCAACAACAGCAAAGAAATATACCGAGTTGACTGGTCGATTGACAGAAGCCCTAGTGGAAGAAAAATCGGAAAACGAAAGACAGTTGAATTTATTGGAGCAATTTATCAGCGAATTAAAAGAGATAGACAAAGCATTGATGATACTGTATTTGGAAGACAAAAGTCATGCTGAAATTGCAGAAATATTGGGAATGTCTGTAAGCAATGTAGGAACGAAAATAGGTCGTGTCAAAGACAAATTAAAGGCACGATTTTCACAATTAAAATCTTAAAGCAATGAATGAATTGGAATTAAAAAAACTTTGGCAAACCACCAATGATAAATTGGAAGAGAGCTTTGTAATAAATAAAAACAATGCAGATGATATAACCCAAGTAAGGGTTCATAGTATTTTAGGTTCAATGAAACCAATTAAAATATTCACTCTATTGATTGGAATTTTATGGGTGAGTATCGGAATGATTGCTTTGAGTTCAATTTATTTAAACTCATTTTCTGAAGCGAATAAGTTTTTTCTCTTTTCGGCTTCAATCCAGGTGGGTTTGACCGCTATGGCATTGTTTGTTTATCTCTATCAGCTAATTACTATTTACCAAGTGGATATAACTGACCCGATTATAAGAACACAAGAGAAATTAGCAAGCCTAAAAACAACAACACTTTGGGTAACTCGTATTCTCTTTCTTCAACTTCCTGTTTGGACAACCTTTTGGTGGAACGAAACTATGCTAACAGATTGGGGTATTTTGCAATGGGTAGGGACATTGTTTTTTACAATTTCATTTACCGCTATTGCTATTTGGCTATTCTTCAACATTAAATACGAAAACAGAAATAAGAAATGGTTTCAACTCATATTTAGTGGTAAAGAATGGACACCATTAATGAAGTCTATGGAACTGCTGGAGCAGGTGGAAGAATATAAAGAATAAACGCCAGCACCGAACAATGTATATAAAAAAATAGGCGGTTTAGTGCTATATTCAAGGTTTAGTTCTCGTATAAAACTTTGTATTTAACTGAAAATTTAGTGCTTCGAATAGCCTACTTTTCATATACTAACCGTTGTATCAAATAAAAGATAATCATGAATTTCGAACAGATTAAAGAACGAACAAGACCATTAGTCAACAAAGTGTCTCCTGTATCGGAGGGGTCATTAGATCTGATGAGTGACTTGATTGTAGTTGAAGTTTATGAAAAAGGAGATATGTTTA
>NZ_DATFKB010000023.1:0-8596 GCF_035268865.1 Salinivirga sp.
CGATGCCGCTTCCATCACAGCCACACCCGCAGCTGGTTACGAATTTGTAAACTGGACAGGCGATACGGATCATATTGACGATGCCACAGCCGCCAGTGCCACGGTAACCATGCCCGCGGGGGATGTAACACTTACTGCAAACTTTGCTGCTATTGATTACACACTCACACTGAACGCCACGCCAGTCGAAGGCGGAACAGTAACAGGCGACGGAACATACAACGTGGGCGATGCCGCTTCCATCACAGCCACTCCTGCCGGGGATTACGACTTCATAAAATGGACCGATGAGGATGATAATTTAATCAGTGAAGATGCAACGTACGAATATACCATGCCACCCAGTGATGTGGTGTTAACTGCTGTTTTCGAAAGTGGAAATTCGATTGATGAAAATGCTGATATTTCACTGAAAATTTATCCGAATCCATTCGATCAGATTATTTACATAGAAAATGCGACGAGTATTACTAAAGTTGAGCTTCTGACTATAACCGGCGAATTGATTCATATAGCAAACGGACCGATAAATGAGATAAATACCGAAGGTACTGAGCCGGGTATTTATTTGTTAAAAATAACAGATCGCGAAGGTAAGGTTTCTATACAGAAGCTAATCAGGCGCTAAGTCTCAAATCGCTATACAAAGGGGCCGTCCATACATTATTTGGGCGGCCTTTTTTATGAGATTATCGTTAATCATCTTTCTTAATGCTATTACTTCTCTGTTTTTTCCCTGATATATTCTATATTTGAATAAGATTAAAATCAGATTTTGCATAATGTTATGGGTGGCTTTCGGGAAAAATTTGAATCCTCTATTGCTGTAATTACTTTTTTATTAGTTGTACTGGCATCTTTCTTTATTTTTAATAACAAAGATAAAAATACTGAATCATACAGTAATGGACTTTTTGTGGATATGGATAAGAGAGAAGTGGTTTCGCTTGAAGGTCCTATGGAGTTTTACTGGAAAAAACTTTATACACCAAACGATTTCCATCGATTAAATATTGAAGAAGCTGACACACTATTTTTTCCTGATCCATGGAACGGCAATATAGTCAATGAAAAGGAATTGCAGGGTAAGGGTTATTCTACATTTCGTACAAACCTTTTTTTTGATTCATTGCAACCCCTGGCTATATTGATTGATGATTATTGCAATTCATTCAAATTATGGATTAATGGTGAACTCGTCGCAAAATCTGGCAGCGTGGGACGTAATTATGCTTCGACAAAATCTGTTAAGGTAAATTCAATTGCATATTTTACACCGCGAAAAGGTTCCAATGAATTTGTGCTTCAAACGGCAAATTATGATGAGAAATATGGTGGTTTCCGGCAGGCATTCCTAATAGGAACCGAAGACAAAATAGTGCAAAAAAGGAATGATGTGCAGGTGATCGATACCCTGGTGCTCGGTTTTTTACTGACTACTTTTCTGTATTATCTGGGCCTATTCATATTTGTGCCCTCTGAAAAGAGTCTTTTGTATTTTAGTTTATTGGTCTTCTTTATTTTTTTGCGACAACTGTTACTTGGACATGCAGGTATAATGGATGAATGGATAAATACACATGTCCATTTTTATTTGAAAACTACCATTGCCGCTGCACTCGCATCATCTTTGATGGTGTTTTTTGTTTTTCGTTCAGTATTTCCAAAATTCATGGCGCGGAAAGTTTTCAATATTTATCGTGGATTTATGCTAATATTTTTAGTGTTTACCTTTATTTTTCCCATTTACCATGTGTCAGTAGGTATGCATTATATTCAAATAGTCGTACTGGGGAGTATGACTTATATTTTTTATTTGGCCCTAAGGGCCTTTAGGAAAGCGGATAAGGAAAAGCGCTTAATAGCCTTGGGGATGATATTATTTTTGATAACTGTGGTGCTGGAAGCTTTAATTTTTAATCGACAGATTAGTACTGAATATATTTTACATTACGGACTGGTGGTTTTCATTGTTTTTGAATCTTATGCTTTCGGAGTTAAGTTATCAAAAACCTACCAGCAAAATGTAAATCTCAACAAACAGTTAGAGTTTCAGAATAAAAACCTACAACGTCTTGTCGATGAGAAAACTACTGAAATAGTAGAGGCTAAAGAACGGGAGCTGTTTTCTGCAATGCTACAAAAATCATCAGCCGATAAGTTTCTTCTGCAATTGAAAGATGATTTGTCAAAGTTAAAAATAGACAATAGAAAAGATGATAAAAAGCTAATCGACATTATGAAATCTCTGGAGCTATCTGTGGAACATGAAGAACTTGATAATCATTTGCTACATTTTGAGAAAATTCATCCACATTTTTTTGAGGTTTTGCAGGAACAAAATCCTGATTTGACTCAAAATGAATTAAAGTTATGTGCATATCTAAAATTAAATTTGAGCTATAAAGATATTGCTAATATTTTGCATGTGCAGCCTGAGTCTGTTAGAAAGGCCAAATCGCGTATGCGTCGTAAAATGGGGTTGTCATCAGACAGACAGGTACGTGATTACTTGTTAGCTATTAAAACAGGGTGAAGCGGAAAGGCGAAACTTTTTGGTTCAATTTTAGTATACTCAAAGGGTCTTAAATTACGTAAATTTTTTAAACTAAACATATGCAAACCAATCGGGTAATCTTACTTTCCATTACGCTAATAAGCATTTTTGTTTTTATAAGTTTTAAGGGTTTTGCCCAAAATTATAATCTAACATTTCGCGTTGATATGAGCCAGCAAACTCTTTCACCTGATGGGGTACACGTTGCCGGTGATTTTCAACAGCAGGCCGGGTATGCCTCAAATTGGGATCCCGCTGCAACTGAACTTACAGATGCTGACAATGATGAAATTTATGAAGTAACAGTATCATTACCTGCAGGTACTTATTTATATAAATTTATCAATGGGGATGACTGGGGAGAAACAGCCGAATCGCCCTCCTCAGATTGCGCCATTGATGATGGTGGTGGCAATATGAACCGTCAGGTTGTTTTACCCGATCAGAATCGTGTGTTACCTGTTGTAATGTTCGATTCATGCAATGCATTTGTTCAATTTTCAGTGAACATGAACCAGGAAAACGTTTCTGCAAATGGGGTACATGTAATGGGCAATTTTCAGGAAGCTGCAGGTTTTTCCGACAATTGGGGTCCGGCAGCTATTGCAATGCAGGACTTGAACAGCGACAATGTTTATGAGGCTGAAGTTCAAATGCCGCCTGGCAATTATCAATATGTGTATGTAAATGGAAACAACACGGCTGGAGCTGAAAACCCACCAACAGATTGTACTGTTGATGATGGCAGTGGAAATCGTGTGCGGGAGTTGAATGCTGAAGTTGGAGGAATGCCGGAACCAACCTATACTTTTAATTCTTGCACCATTGAAAATTCCATTCCTGATTATGAAACACACTGGTGGAACGATGCCGTATTTTATGAAATTTTTGTGCGTAGTTTCAAAGACAGCGATGGCGATGGTATTGGCGATTTCCAGGGTATTATTGACCAGCTTGACTATTTAAACGATGGTGACCCGTCCACAACCGACGATTTGGGAATCACTGGAATTTGGCTCATGCCCATGATGGAATCACCATCTTATCATGGTTATGATGCCACTGATTATTACGCTACAGAACCCGATTATGGCACCATGGCCGATTTTGAAGAATTGGTGGCTGAAGCGCATGCACGGGGAATTAAAATTATTCTCGATCTGGTACTGAATCATTGTTCCAGTCAACACCCCTGGTTTACACAATCAGCCAACAACGAAAATAATTACCGTGACTGGTTCGTCTGGTCCGACACCGATCCGGGTTTTAATGGCCCATGGGGCCAGGATGTATGGCATTACATGAATGGAAGTTACTATTATGGCCTTTTCTGGTCTGGTATGCCGGACTTAAACTACAACCATGAACCCGTAAAAACCGAAATGTTCAATGTGGCAGAATACTGGCTCAACAAGGGTGTGGATGGTTTCAGACTCGATGCCATCAAATACCTTGACGAAGATGGAAATATTCTTGAAAACACCCCGGAAACATTTCAGCTTCTGGAAGATTTTAACGATATGTATAAAGGTGTGAATCCCGAAGCTTTTACAGTGGGAGAGGTATGGTCCAATACAGAAAGTATTGTTCCTTATGTTTCAAACGATCGATTAGATGTGTGTTTCGAGTTCGATTTGGCCGGATCAATTATCAATAGCGTGCAATCAGCCAATCCGGGAGCTCTACAAACAACATTTCAAAATGTGCAAAATAGTTATGCCCGATTGCAGTATGCCACATTCCTTACAAATCACGATATGGACCGGGTGTACAGTATGCTTAATGAAAATACTGCAGATATGAAACTTGCAGCCTCAACATATCTTACAATGCCTGGCATTCCATTTATTTATTATGGTGAGGAAGTTGGTATGACAGGTACAGGATCTGATGAGAATTTCCGCCGGCCTATGCAGTGGTCAGCTAATGCCAATGCAGGCTTCTCCACAGTTTCACCCTGGCTGGCACTGGGTGACAATTATACGACACACAATGTGGCAGATATGGAAACAGATGCAAATTCATTGCTGGAATACTACAAAAAATTGATCCACATCCGCAATGAGCATACACCGCTACAAAGAGGTTATCTTTTACAGGTTGACAATGATAATAATAATTTGCTTACCTATGCCCGGATTGGTGAGGGTGAAGCCGTAGTTGTAGTTTCGAACTATGGAGCGACAGGTGTACAGCCAACCATGTCCTTGGCTATGTCGTCTCTTGCAGCAGGTAATTATGCTGTAACCGAATTAATATCTGGCACCACCCTCGACAGTCTCACAATAAATGCAAATGGAGGCTTTGATTCATGGCAACCCGGGACAGCCGGGGTAGCATCTAAAGGTACCGCCATTTTTTATATCAAAAGCGGAGCCGGTGTCGGAATGTTAGACTTAGCAAAGGGATCAGAACATTTTTCCATTTATCCCAACCCGGCCACAGAAAAAGTCACTATTTCTGCTTCAAACGCAATAGATGGCTCAATGCAGGTTCAAATTTTTGATCTAAATGGAAAACTGCTTTTACAGGATAACTTTAATGCTTCGAGAACTATATTAAATATTTCAGCCTTAGAACCCGGCGTATATTTCATGCGCTGTGCCACTTTGCGCCATAACGAAATAAAAAGATTAGTGGTTGCTGAATAAAACACATTTGTTGTTACGATAAAAACTTATACTTTTGTAACATTAAAGTGCAGTATCTATAATTTTAAAATATAGATTACTGCATTTTTTTTTAATGCAATAGTTTTATACCAACATCTATGAGAGCTTTTCTGCTGTTTTTTATCTTTACCTTGAGTCTGCAAATAAATATGGGCCTGGCACAGGTACTTGATTATTCAACTTCGATTACCATCGACAATAATAAGAAGGTTACAGAGACCACCTATCTGATTCAAATCAACCAAAAAGAAAGTGCACATTTATCCGATATTGCAATTTATCACGACGCCAAAGATAGATTTAAACTTCTGGAGGCTTATGTCATGGACGCAAATGGCGACAAGGTTAAAAAAGTAAGAAAACGTGATGTAAAGACCAGAAATCGTCGCACTTATAGCACATTTTATCAGGATGATTTAATTGAAGAGTTCGATCTGCATTGGAGTACCTATCCGCATCTGATCAAATACGCTTATCGCATTATTGAAAAAGATTTTGTTTTTATAGCAAATTGGACACCCTATATTAAGGCTGACCTCAAGGTTAAAAGCAGTACTTTAACGGTTGATATCCGCAAAGACTTTGATTTTCAATCAGAATACGCTGATGCGTTCAGCTTTAAGAATAGTGATGAAAAAGGACGGAAAGTTCTGGAATGGAATCTTGGAAGTTATGAAACGCCCGAAGATGAAGCTCTTGCACCTCCACTGGCAGAGCTTATTCCCAGGGTTATTATAGTTCCACAAAAATTTGAGTATGGTGTAGAAGGTTCGTCAGAGAACTGGCAAACTTTCGGTATATGGCAATCAAATTTAAATGCCGGCACAGACCTGCTAACGACCAGTGAGAAAGAAAAAGTAGATAAATTAATCAAAGGTATTGATAGCAACCGCGAGATTGCCAGAACTTTGTATCATTATATGCAGGATAATACCCATTATATTAATGTTTCAATTGATTTTGGCGGTCTAAAGTCATACCCGGCTTCTTATGTGTGCGACAATAAATATGGCGACTGCAAGGCCTTAACTACCTATATGAAGGCATTGTTGAAATATGCCGGTATTGAATCTTTCTATACAAAAATTCGTGCTGGTGAGAATACGGCTTCAATAAATGAGAATTTGCCCTCGCAGCAGTTTAATCATGTGATTTTGTGTGTGCCGATGGAGCAAGATACCATTTGGCTTGAAAATACTTCAGGCACTGCACCATTTAATTACCTCGGTAGTTTTACCCAGAATCGTAAAGCTCTTGTGGTAAATGGTGACCAAAGCAAACTTGTAAAAACACGGGCATTGAACCTGGGGGATGTAATCGAACAGCGTAATTACAGATTCACCATAAAAAAAGATGGGGCTGGAAAAGTAAGCATCGACCAAAAACTCAGGGGTGATGCATTTGAAGCTGTTAATTATTATAAAAGACAGGCCAGTGAATCAGATCAAAAGGATTTTTTGAACCGTATCTCTAAAGTTGGCCATTTTACATTGAAAAATTGGAGCTTTAAAAAGGTTAATCGTGATGCTAAAGAGATTACCGTAAGTATGAATGGGATTGTCAAAAATCAATTTAGGGAGATTGGACAAATGCTGGTTCTGAAACCCCTGGAAATGGATATACCGGAACTTGAAGTGCCCTCTAAAAGAACGCATGATCTGAAAATTGCTATGCCTGTAAATATTTTTGATTCGGCTGTTTATAACATGCCTTTTCACGATCGATTCAATGTAAATGTACCCCAGGACACAATTATTCAGTCAGTCTATGGCATTTACCGGCATCGATATGAAGAACGAGATAGTACAATCACGGTTACACAGCGCTTTCAAATGTATCCGGGCCGTTTCCCAAAAGCGAAGTATAAAGATTTTTACGAATTTATAGAATCAATTTTCGAATATCGAAAACAGTCAGTAATTGTTTTAAACCCTAAAGAATGAAGTACATTGTAATTGCATTGCTTTTGCTTGTTCCCGGATATGTATCCGGTCAGCTTGAAGATCAGAAATTTGGCGTAATCTCGCAAAAAGAGATTGATATGGAATCCTATCCGGAAGATCCTGAAGCCGGAGCTGTAGTCTTATTTGATAAAGGAAAATCTATTTTCTTTGACTACAGGGGCGCTTATGATATCAGGTTTACAAGACACAAGAGAATAAAAATATTCGATAACTCAGAGCTTGACTATGCCGAGGTTTCAATACCATTTTATGAAGATGGATATGATGCCACAGAAAAGGTGGTCTCCATAAAGGCCGTAACTTATAACTTCGAAAATGGGCGTATTATTAAACAGGAACTTGACCCGTCAACCGTTTATGTTGAGCGTATTAATGAAAAATGGCGTAGCAAAAAGTTTGTACTGCCACAGGTAAAAGCAGGATCTATTATCGAGTACGAATATGTACTGGAAACGCCTTTTCATTTTAATTTGCCTGACTGGACATTCCAACATAGAATTCCCACAATTTACAGTAGTTATGAGGTGAGGATGATACCTTTTTACGAATATGTTTTTTTGGCACAGGGCATCAAAGAGTTTGACCACCAGGAGTCCTACGTCGACAACAGAGTAAGGCAATGGGGCGATGTAAATAAAGTTTACGGTAAAAATGTAGGCAGTGGCGTTGAATTTAAAGAATACGTGCATAAATATGTAATGAAAGATGTACCTGCATTTAAAGATGAAGCTTATATCAGCTCTATTGATGACTATATAATGAAGCTCGACTTTCAGCTTGCAAAACTCCATCGTCCGCAAGGTAGCACAGAAGAGATTATTTCTACCTGGCCTGAATTGAATAATGATCTTCTGGATGCTGATCATTTTGGTAAATATCTGAAAAAAGCTAAACGCTTTGCAAAAAAGATACTTGAAGACGAATTACAGATTGCTACTGATAATTCCATGCTTAAAGCCAGAAAAATAGTCAATTATGCTAAAAACAGTTTCAAATGGAATGGCGATTATGATAAGTATGCTATAAAATCTGCTAGAGATTTTTACAAAACAAGAGTGGGCAATGCTGCAGAAATAAATTTATTTGTGATTGCTCTTATGAGAAGAGCCGGAATTGATGCTGAACCTGTGATTCTGAGTACGCGAAACCATGGGAAAATTAACGCAAATTACCCTTTCACCAAATTTTTTAATTATGTGATTATTTTAATCAAAGGTGATACACCTTTTTTGACTGATGCTACCGAATCCCAACTACCCTATAACAGAATACCACCTCGATGTATCAATCAAAGTGGTTTGCTTGTAGAGGAAGATCAGGAGAACTGGGTGGATTTACAACACAATATTCCTGCATCGGAGTTACATCAGGTTTTTCTGTCGCCAAACCCTGAAACCGGGAAG
>NZ_DATFKB010000024.1:0-90744 GCF_035268865.1 Salinivirga sp.
GACCAGATGGAGAAAACCCGGATAGAGACCAAGTCATTTGCTAAAAAACAGGAAGAGTACATCTGGTTTGCCATAATTGCCGCTATAGCCCTGTTAACGGAAGCTGTGCTCAGAGCAACCATATTCAGAACAATGCCTTAAAAAACAGAACCAATATGTTTGAGTTTGGATACATACAATATTTACATCTACTGTGGATCATCCCGGTGTTAGTCCTGCTGTTTTGGATTATGCGCAGAAAGGGTAGAAAACAACTGGAGCGTTTTGCCAGCAGTAAAATGATTGCCCGAATGGCACCAATGCGCTCACGCTCAAAGCCATGGTGGAAATACATACTTTTAATGCTGGCTCTGGCAGCTATCATTTTGGCCATTGCCCGGCCACGCTTTGGTACACGTATGAAAGAGGTGCAGCGTGAAGGTAAAGAGCTTGTGGTAGCACTCGATGTTTCCAGAAGTATGTTGGCCACTGACATTCAGCCAAGCCGACTGGAACGGGCCAAACGAGCTATTGTAAAGTTGCTCGATCGGCTCGATTACGACCGCATATCATTGATTGTATTTGCCGGTGAAGCTTATACACAATTGCCACTTACAACCGACTACCCGGCAGCTAAAATGTTTATTTCATCGGTCGAAACAGAAATGATTCCCCAGCAAGGTACAGCCATTGGCGCTGCCATTGGTCATGGTATAAATTCATTTTCGCCCGGCGAAGAGAAAAATAAAGCCCTGATTATTATCACAGATGGTGAAAATCACGAAGGAAATGCCATTGAAATGGCCAAAGAGGCAGCTGCAAAAGATATTAAAATTTACACCATTGGAATGGGATTGCCCGAAGGAGGTCCAATACCTGTCAGAGGCAGGAGCAATGAGTTCCATAAAGACCGCAATGGTAATGTGGTAATTACCAAGCTCAACGAAGGAATGCTGCAGCAAATTGCAGCAGCAGGCGAGGGATCTTACATCAGAGCCAACAATATACGTTCGGGATTAAACAGCCTGTTCGATGAAATCGATCAGCTTGAGAGAGCTAAAATGAAATCGAAAGTCTATGCCGAATACGACGAACAGTTTCAGTTTGCCGCCTGGATTGCCCTGTTTTTCCTGTTATTGGAATTCTTTATTCTGGAGCGGAAAAATAAATATTTGGCCAACGTAAAAATATTTCAAAAATGATGAGGAGATTAATTAACATATTGCTTTTGCTACTATTTGCCGGATTAACGCAGAGTTATGCGCAAAAAGAGCGCAAGTACATTCGCAGTGGAAACGATATGTACTACGAAGCACTCGACGACTCCCTTAAGGTGGATAGCACAATGATGCAGAAAGCCGAGGTTGAGTACCGTAAAGCCATTGAGAAAAAGCCCTCCACATATGAGGGCCGGAACAATTTGGCCAATAGTCTCTATCGCCAGAAAAAGTACGAAGAGGCCCTCAAAGAGTGGGAGTCGCTTACAAGCCTTAATGTGGATGAACGCAAAAAAAGCAAATTGTATCACAACATCGGGAATGCTTACCTTATGAATAGTAAGCTTAAGGAGAGCATTGAGGCTTATAAAAATGCACTGCGTAATTATCCCAGCGATACGGCTACAAAATATAACCTGGCTTTTGCGCAAAGCAAATTGCGCGAACAACAACAGCAACAAAAGAAAAATCAGCAAAATAAAAATCAACAAAACAAAGATCAGCAGAAAAAGAATAAGCAACAGCAAAAGCAACAACAAAAAGATCAACAACAGAAACAACAGCAATCGGAACAAGAAAAGCGCAAACAAGAGCAGCAGGCTCAGCAAAAGCCCGGTGAACAGAAAAAAGCTCAGCAGAAACAAGGCAAAAAGGGCGAAAAAGGAGAGAAAATTTCTAAAGAAGATGCCATGCGCATATTGAAAGCGCTTGAAATTGACGAGAAAAAGCTGCAGCAAGAACTAAAAAGAAGAACAAAGAAAAGTTCGAATAGTAAAAAAACCGAGAAAGACTGGTAACTTTACAGGGTTTTTGACCCGAAAAATCGTACAACATGATAAGATTTTGGATTATAGCCATACAAATCATGATTTTACCCTTTGCCGCCACAGGGCAGGGGGTTAACATCACCGGTGAAGCGCCCAATGTAGTAAAAGTAGGGGAGCGCTTCCGGTTGGTATATAAAGTAGATGCTAAAACCGATGCGCCACATATCGAATTACCCGATGTTTTTACTGTACTGTCGGGGCCGGGTGTTTCGCAAAGTACAAGCATACAAATTATTAATGGGCGGCAAACCACCTCTTTTAATCTTACCTTTACTTATGTATTGGTGGCTGATAAAGCAGGTGAATACACCATACCCGCTGCAGAGGTAGAAAAAGACGGTGAAAAAGCCCGTTCCCGGCCTATTTCCATTGAGGTATTAAAAAGCAATGCCAGCCAAAACCAATCGCAAGCACAGAGCAACTCCAAAACTCAAAAGCAAGAGGTAAAGTCGGGTGGCAGTGATTTCTTTGTGCGTGTTCAAATCAGCAGAAACAATATTTACCAGGGCGAACACCTCGTTGCTACCCTCAAACTCTATACAAAACTGAGTCTTGCAGGTTTTGAAGATATTAAGTTTCCTTCGTTCAGCGGTTTTTTTAACCAGGAGATCGAAACACCACAACAGATTTCGCTTCAACGCGAAAATGTAAACGGACAAATTTATCAAACCGGTGTAATTAAAAAATACGTGTTGTTCCCACAGCGCAGCGGTAAACTTACCATCGATCCTTTTGAAGTGGAAGCTGTAGTCAGAGAGCGGGTAAGGAGCAACGATCCTTTCGACGATTTCTTTGGTGGACGATACCGGCGATACACCATAAAAGATGAAAGTCCACAAACTACTGTAACAGTAAAGCCTTTGCCTGCAGGAGCACCTGCCTCTTTCAGCGGTGCTGTGGGTAATTTTAATCTCGAAACCTCGGTTGATAAAACATCCCTTAAAGCCAACGAGTCGCTGACATTAACCGTAAAACTCACCGGTGAGGGTAACCTTAAGTTGGTAGAGATGCCCAAACCCGAATTCCCGGGCGATTTCGAGGTGTACGATCCTAAAATCAAACCTGCAATTCGCGTAACGCCCAGCGGAGCGCGCGGTTCCATTACCTATGAGTACCTGCTTATACCAAGACACGAAGGAACATTTGAGCTTAATCCTGTTACATTCAGTTATTTTAATCCTGCCACAAGGCAGTATAAAACACTCAAAGGACAATCATTCGACATTGAGGTAGAAAAAGGCGACGGTTCCCAGAGCGGGGTCGTGGTTTCCAACTACAGCAAGCAGGATGTAACCAATATTGGAACAGACATACGTTTTATACAATCAGGCAATTTAGGGCTCCGGCCCATGAATACCGTATTCTTTGGAACTTCACTGTTTTGGCTCATTTATATTTTAGGCATCGGGCTCACCATCATTGTACTGCTCATACGCCGTAAAAAAATCAAAGAGAGCGCCGACCAGTTGCGCATGCGCACCAAAAAAGCCAGCAAGGTGAGTAAGAAACGCCTGCGCGCCGCTGCCAAAGAATTAAAAGCCGGTAACGATGGTGCAATGTACGAGGCTATTCTGAAAGCCATATGGGGTTACCTGGCCGATAAACTCACCATTGATGTGGCTTCGCTCACACGTGATAATGTTGGCGACATGCTAAAAGAGCAAGGTGTACCTGCAGAAATCATTGAAAAACTAATTAAGTTAATTGATGACTGTGAATTTGCCCGATACGCACCGTCGGCAGCTCAAAGCGACAGTAAAAAAGTATACAACGATGCCGCCGATATCATTGGTAAACTTGAAAAACAGATTAAATGATGACAAAAAAGTTAATCACATATATCGTTACAGGATGGTTTGCCATAGTAATGGCTATGGGAGCCACACCACAAGAAAACGAGGCTGCAAAGTATAAAACATGGATCGATTCGGCAGAAGCCGCTTATACAAACCAAGACTATAGCAAAGCCGCAGATTTTTACCAACAGGTGTTGGAGCACGGCATGACATCAGCAGACCTGCATTACAACCTTGGGAACGCCTGGTATAAGCAGGGAGCGTTACCGCAGGCTATTCTGCATTATGAAAAAGCATTGAAATACAATCCGGCGCACGAGGATGCCCGTTTTAACCTGCAAATGGCCAATAGTCTCATAACCGACCGCATTGAGCCTTCACACGTACCATTTTACAAGCGGTGGTACAAACAATTATGGCAATCCATGCCCATTGATTCATGGGCCGTATTGAGTATTGTGGCATTTTTGGCACTTATCGGAGCCATACTGCTGTTTGTATTCACCCGCTCCATAGCACTTAAAAAGACAGTAGTGCCCATTGGCCTGCTGGGACTTGTACTCATGATTTTGAGTTTGACACTTGGCGCCGAGGCCCGGTCCTATTTGGAAGATACCCACAAGGCTATTGTGTTTGAACCAACCTTAAACGTAAAAAGCTCGCCCGATAACAGCGGCACAGATTTGTTTACCATCCACGAAGGATTGAAAGTTGAGGTACGTCAGGAGCTCGGCGAATGGTCAGAAATTGAAATCGCCGACGGGCGCGTAGGCTGGGTACCCAACGAAAGCTTTAAAAAGGTGTAACCAAAACATTGTTTTTACAATAAACCGGATAAAAAGTGAGGGTTTCGCACAAAGCGAAGCCCTCACTTTTTATTTACGATCTCGATGGAATCGAGAAAAGTAATTTGTCGCAAATTTTGTGTGTCCCGGCTGCTCCATAATTGCAACTAAAACCAGCAACTCACCAGATGTATTGTTCATTAAATTTTACAAAGCAAACGTTCCGTATGTTGTGGAGTATTAAAGCCCTTAATAATAATTATTTAGGATGGTGGGGGTTTGGGTTTCAGATCGCATGTGTGGCATTAATGCATTTTTCATGTTCATGACTAAGAAATACATGTTCAATCTCAGGATATGCGCAGTCGTCGGGTTTTAGTTTACCATGTTGTGCAGGCTGCATACTTTTGTTTCATCAGATTTATTAATAATTTAAAATCAAATAAAAATGAAAACAAAAGTATTAGTTATTACAAGCATGTTTGCACTTTTAACGTTGGGCGCAATGGCTCAAAAAAGTGATAAGAAATTTAGTGTAGAATTTAACGCCGGAGCAGCTTTTCCCGTGAAAGAAATCGGGGAGACTAAACTTAATCCCGGTGCAGGGTTTGAAGGTCTTTTACACTATCGTTTCATGCCGCATTTGGGCGTATATGCCGGTTGGGGCTGGAACAAGTTGTCGGCCAATAATTCATTTGCCGGCAGCGATATGTGTTTCGAAGAAACAGGTTATGTTTTTGGGTTACAGTTCATGCATCCCATTGCCGATTACCCGTTTTCGTATTACGTTCGGGGCGCCGGCTTGTATAATCATATTGAGATTGAAAATGCTGATGGTGAAATTATTCACGATACCGGTCACGGATTAGGTTTTCAGGTTGCAGGTGGTTTGAATTTCAATCTGGGTGAAAACTGGAGCCTGAATCCCGGTGTCAAGTTCAATACTTTGAGCCGCGATCTCGATTTCGAAGGTATTTCAATGACTATGGATTATCAATACATTGCTGTGAGGGTAGGTGTAATCCGGAAATTTTGAAAGCTATAGATGAGCGGGTTTTGATGCATTTGCAAACCCGCTCTTTTTACAATTCACACGTCATGAGCTTTAAACAAAAAGTATCAACCTCCTCATTTAAACCCTTCTTTCAAATATTAAATTCACTCTCCGGGATAATTTAAAACATCTTCCTCTCCGTCATACATCCTGTAAAAACCTTCTGCCAAGGCTTCCATCTCACTTTCTCCGGGAAATACATGGTAATCAGCAAGTGTAGCCACGTAGCTTTCTAAATCGTCAGTAAGCCTTTTGCTGTGTGCTATGCCACCAGTAATACCAATGCCCTGTGCACGTCCTTGTGAAGCGGCAATGCAGGCGCCTATCTCTTTGGCTACCTGGTAAACAAATGCATCGTAAATCAGTTCGGCTTTTTTATTACCATTGTCTATCATTTTAAGCACTTCCCGCACATCAGTGGTGCCCAGGTATGCTTTAAATCCGCTGTTTTGTGAGAATAGTTTTTTTACTTCCGGCTCCGGTTTGCTGTAGCATAATTCCATTACACCACGCAAGGGAAGTGCTCCGGCACGGTTAGGAGAGAAGGGCCCCATTCCAAGCAAACCATCGTTTACATCTACTATGCGGCCACCACTGACAAGGGCTATTGAGATACCACCACCCAGGTGTGCCACCACAAAGTTTGATTCATTAAATGGCACTTGATAGATTTTAGAGAGTTTGCGTGCTGTCATTTTTACATTTAGCGTATGCGCACGGCCATCGCGCACAATACAGGGTACTCCCGATATTTTGGCCACTTCACTTAATCTGCTGGTGGAAACCGGGTCTACCGTGAAACATTCCTCCAGGCCAAATTCTTTTTTTAGTTTATCTGCCAGGAGGCTGCCCAGATTAGAGGCATGTTCACCGTATTGAGCAGAGCGGGCATCATACAGGAATTCCTCATTGATACGGTATGTGCCTCCACTGACGGGTTTTACAATGCCACCCCGTCCTACAATTCCAATTACTTTAACTGAATTATTTTTAATGTATTCGTCCAAATAAAGTTTTATTTTTTTGTGGCGGTATGGCAGCTGATCAGCAATGCGCTCAAATTGCTGCAACTCGCTTTGGGGGTGGTCAATGTTCGCTGATGAGAGTTCGCCCTGGCGGTTGTAAAAAGCAACCTTAGTAGATGTGGAACCCGGATTAATGACTATTATAGCTTCGTTCTCCATATTTTGTTTTTGTGAGGATTTTTAATTTAAAAAGGTATAAAAGATGCTTTTTTATCAATCTTTCATTCAGCCCGCTATTGTTGTAATTTAATAAAAGTAATAATTCTGACTTGTAAGATAAAAGACTTTTAGGTCAACTTTTGTTCATGAATTTAGTTAAGTAATTAAAACCCAACTTGAGCGGTTTGAACATAGTGAAAAAGCGTTTTTACGCCAGCAGGCAGATAATTCTATGCTCCGCTGTCCACGTTTGCTGAAGCTATAGCGTTTCACCTGCGGCAAGTCTATGGCGAGCGAAGCGAAGCGAAAGCTACGCGAAGGCGAAGCCGATTTAGAAATTGTCGGTTTTCACCGAATAAGTGAGGTGAAAGGCATACAATTTCTTCATCGTGTCCAAAAAATGCTCAATTTGGATAAAAGTGATATGCATATACAAAATTTTACATAATAACAAATTAATATATTTATATGCTTTTATAGTTAAATTGATTTTATTAACTTGTATAACCAAATGATTGATTTTGTGGGCAGATTATTCATCACTAAAACTAAATTACTATGCATTTTGAATACACCGAAGAGCAAATTATGGCGCAACAATCCGCAAGGGATCTTGCCCAAAAAGAGTTTATCCAGGATGTGATTGAGCGTGATACCCATGCTATTTTTCCTGAAAAACACGTAAAAAAGCTGGCCGAACTGGGCTTTATGGGTATGCAGGTCGATCCGAAATACGATGGCACTGGTATGGATACGGTTTCGTATGTACTGGCGCTGGAAGAGATTTCAAAAGTTGACTCATCGTTGGCTGTGATCATGTCGGTGAACAACTCACTGGTATGCTTTCCAATAGAGAAATATGGCAACGAGGAGCAAAAAGAAAAATTCCTCATGCCACTTGCACGCGGCGATAAGCTGGGTGCATTCTTGCTTTCCGAGCCCGAAGCCGGCTCCGATGCTACTAAGCAACGAACCATTGCAGAGGATAAAGGAGATTATTACATAATAAATGGTACCAAGAATTGGATTACAAGTGGTAATTCAGCCAATACTTATGTGGTTATTGCACACACACATCCGGAAAAGGGGCACAAGGGCATCAATGCTTTCATAGTGGATCGTCATGCTGAAGGCATAAGTGTAGGCCAGCACGAGGACAAGATGGGCATGCGGAGCTCCGACACTCATTCAGTAATGTTTAGCGATGTGAAAGTGCCAAAGGAGAATCGCCTGGGTGATGATGGTATGGGTTTTAAAATTGCAATGAAAACTTTGGAAGCCGGCCGGCTGGGTATTGCAGCGCAGGCTCTGGGACTGGCTTCAGGTGCATATGAGCTGGCACTCAAATATGCCAAAGAGCGTAAAGCATTTGGTACTGAAATTATCAATCACCAGGCTATTGCCTTTAAGTTGGCCGATATGGCAACAGAGATAGAAATGATGCGATTGCTTGCTTTTAAAGCTGCCTGGCTCAAAGATAGTGGGAAACCTTTTGGAACCGCAAGTGCCATGGCAAAGCTCGCCTGCGCCGAAAAAGCCATGCAAATTACCACCGAGGCTGTACAAATTCACGGCGGTTACGGGTATGTGAAAGAATACCATGTGGAGCGCCTGATGCGTGATGCCAAACTCACCCAGATTTACGAGGGTACATCTGAAATACAAAAAATTGTAATCTCAAGAGCTATCACTTCAGCATAACATGCTGCGGCTAAAAAACATCAAGAAATCAGTGTTATGAAGAAACGTAAAGTGTACAATCCGACCAACAAGATCAGGGTGATCACAGCCACATCGCTTTTCGATGGGCACGATGCCACAATTAATATCATTCGCAGAATTTTGCAGTCGAGCGGTTGCGAGGTAATTCACCTTGGGCACAATAAATCGGTAGATGAGATTGTAAACTACGCCATACAGGAAGATGTGCAGGCTATAGCTGTTACTTCTTACCAGGGCGGACACATCGAGTTTTACAAGTATATGTACGATTTGCTGAATGAACGGGGTTGCGGACATATTCAAATTTTTGGCGGTGGCGGAGGTGTAATTTTACCTGAAGAGCAGGAGGAACTGCATGAATATGGCATTGCCCGAATTTATTCACCAGACGATGGCCGCAAAATGGGGCTACAGGGTATGATTAATGATTTGATGAAAAAAAGCGATTTCCCTGTAGGTCAACGCGAAGTTGATTTGGAAAAAGTAAAAGATCAGAATTCTTATGAGATCGCCTCCCTTATTTCCAAAGTAGAGAATTACCCCGATGTGGCGAAAGAAATAATGGAGAAAGTCACTGCCGATACCCAAAAAACTCAAGTCCCCATCATTGGCATGACCGGTACGGGGGGAGCTGGTAAGTCATCTATGGTAGATGAAATAATTCGCCGTTTTAACGATATTTATCCTGAACTGAAAATCGGTATTGTTTCGGTAGATCCAACACGCAGAAAAGGCGGCGGCGCCCTTTTGGGAGATCGTATTCGCATGAATGCCATCAATCATCCTAATGTATACATGCGCTCGCTGGCTACGCGATCAGAAAGCCAGGCCCTCTCAATTCATGTAAAAGATGCGGTTGACATTCTTAAATATGCCGGATTCGACCTTGTTTTACTTGAATCATCGGGCATTGGGCAATCGGGCACAGAAATTATTGACCAGAGTGATGTATATTTTTATGTAATGACACCTGAATTCGGGGCAGCCACACAGCTCGAGAAAATAGCCATGCTCGACTATGCCGATATTGTAGCCCTCAATAAGTTCGATAAACAGGGCGCACTGGATGCTTTGCGTGATGTAAAAAAGCAATATCAGCGCAATCACATGTTGTTTGAACAGCCACTCGAAGAGATGCCGGTATATGGTACCATTGCATCGCAATACAATAACGAAGGGGTGAATATTCTTTTTGAAGCGCTAATTAATACCGTTACTGAAAAAACCGGATACAAATTTCCCGTAGTAAAGCAAAATCTGCGAATTAGTCATAATGACCAGGAGATTGTGCCATCGAACCGGGTACGTTATCTCTCAGAGATTGCAGAAACAGTGCGCAATTATAATCAGGAAATAGAAGAAAAAGCAGCGGTGGCCAACCGGCTTCAGGCACTGCTTACTGCCGCAGAAGAGCTTACTCGTGAAAAAGATATTGAAGCACTACTGAACGAAAAGGTGGAGTTGTTAAAGCAGGAACTGGGCAGCGAAAATTACTCTATTCTGGAGCAATGGGAAGCGAAAAAGCTACGCTATAGAGATGAACAATATACCTACAAAGTAAGAGGTAAAGAAATCAGGGTTGAAACGCATGTGGAAACGCTTTCGCATACCCGTATCCCGAAAGTATCTTTGCCAAAATATAAAGCCTGGGGTGATATTCTGAAATGGAACCTGAAAGAGAATGTGCCAGGTGAGTTTCCATATGCTGCCGGTGTTTTCCCATTTAAGCGCGAATTCGAAGATCCTACGCGCATGTTTGCCGGAGAGGGTGGGCCCGAACGTACCAACAAACGTTTTCATTACCTGTCGAAAGACCAAAAAGCTAAAAGGCTCTCTACGGCTTATGATTCGGTGACTCTGTATGGCTCCAATCCCGATATACGACCCGATATTTATGGAAAAATTGGTAATTCGGGGGTTTCTGTGGCCTGCCTCGATGATGCCAAGAAACTTTATTCCGGATTTGACCTGCTCGACCCGGCCACATCAGTTTCAATGACCATCAACGGACCCGCACCTTTTATGGTTGGCTATTTTTTCAATGCGGCTATTGATCAGCAGTGCGAAAAATATATTGTAGAGCACGGCTTGGAAGACCAGGTCAAACAAAAGGTGAAGGAGATTTATAAAGATAATGGCATCAATTTGCCTAACTACCTGGGCGACCTTCCGGATAACAATGATGGTCTGGGCTTGAGGCTGCTCGGTGTGACAGGCGATCAGGTGCTGCCAGAGGATGTGTACAATGCCATCAAAGAAGAGACGCTGCAAAAAGTGCGTGGTACAATTCAGGCCGACATTCTGAAAGAAGATCAGGCCCAAAATACCTGCATCTTCTCAACAGATTTTGCCCTTACCATGATGGGTGATATTCAGCAATACTTTATCGACCACAATGTGAAAAATTTCTATTCGGTTTCTATTTCAGGGTATCATATTGCAGAAGCCGGAGCCAATCCCATCACACAGCTTGCCTTTACATTGGCCAATGGTTTTACATTTGTGGAATACTACCTGTCGCGGGGCATGCATATCGACGATTTTGCACCACGGCTCTCCTTCTTTTTCTCCAACGGGCTCGATCCCGAGTATTCTGTAATTGGGCGGGTTGCCCGGCTTATTTGGGCCAAGGCTATGAAGTATAAATACAAAGGCAATGCACTGTCGCAAAAGCTGAAATACCATATTCAAACTTCGGGCAGATCGCTGCACTCGCAGGAGATCGAATTTAACGATATTCGTACCACACTGCAGGCATTGTCTGGTATTTACGACAATTGTAACTCCCTGCATACCAATGCATACGATGAGGCCATTACCACACCTACCGAGGAATCGGTGCGCAGAGCAATGGCCATTCAAATGATTATCAATCATGAGTATGGCCTGACTAAAAATCAAAATCCATTGCAAGGGTCATTTATTATAGAAGAATTAACCGACTTGGTAGAAGAGGCCGTGCTGGTAGAATTCGATAGACTTACAGCGCGCGGAGGAGTGTTGGGTGCCATGGAATCGATGTATCAGCGTGCTAAGATTCAGGACGAGTCGCACTATTATGAAGCGCTTAAACACAGCGGGCAGTTGCCAATTATGGGAGTAAATACTTTTTTGTCTTCCAGCGGTTCACCTACTATTGTGCCCAATGAAGTAATAAGGGCAACAGACGAAGAAAAACAACATCAGATTGAAAATATCAAAAAGTTTCATAAATTGAACAGTCAAAAAGCTGAAGAGATGCTAAAAGCGCTTAAAGCAGCTGTGCTGGAGAATAAAAATACATTTGAATACCTGATGGAAGCCACTAAATACTGTTCAATTGGTCAAATTACCAATGCATTGTTCGAAGTTGGTGGAGAATACAGACGCAATATGTAGACATATTTTTTATATTTATACAAAATTATAATCCTCTAAAATCTATAGCATATGAATTTTAAGACTGATTATTCTGCTGAAAATCTTGTACTGGTTGTAAATCCAAGAGTCCCCTTTACAAAAATCGGGGTCTACAATAATAGTAAGCTTGTTTTTTTAAAGAAAATAAGCCACAACGACGCAGATCTGGCGGAGTTTACAAAATATGAAGATCAGACAAACTACCGCAAGGAGGCTATAATTAAAGAACTCAGAGAGAATGATGTGGATGTGGATAAAATTCGCATAGTAATTAGTCGTGGAGGCCTTATAAAACCGGTTAAATCGGGTATTTATGCTGTAGATAAAAAAGTGAAAGATGATTTGTACAATTCTGTGCAGGGATCAGATATAGTGAATCTTGGCGGGTTGATCTCTGATGCCATTGCATCTGAACTCCCCGATTCGAAGGCGGTTATTGCCGATCCTGTGGTGGTAGATGAGTATGATGATGTTGCCAGGGTAACAGGTTTACCCGAAATTGAGAGAAGATCTATTTTTCATGCACTTAATCAAAAACAGGCCGCATGCCGTTATTCCAAATCTATCCATAAAGCGTGTGAAGACCTGAATTTAATTATTGCCCACCTGGGAACTGGCATTACAGTAGGTGCGCACAACAAAGGACGCGTGATCGATGCCAATATGGGTTACGATGGCGATGGCCCCTTTTCACCCATACGTGCAGGAAGCCTGCCCACCGGTGACTTAATTAAACTATGCTATAGTGGTAAATATACCGAAGAGGAGATGCTTAAAAGAGTTAGCCTTGAAGGAGGTCTTTTTGCGCATTTTGGTACACCAAGCGGAATCGACGTGGACAAAATGGTGAAGCAGGGCGATAAGCAGGCAGAACTGGTGTTTAGTGCCATGGGTTATCAGGTGGCTAAAACTATCGGTTCAATGTATGCCGTGCTTTACGGACAGGTTGATGCCATTATTCTTACCGGTCCAATGGCCAATAGTGAATGGTTGGTGAAAAAAATTGTGGACCGGGTAGAGCACTTCGGTAAAATTGTAGTGTATCCGGGTTCCGATGATATTGAAACACTTGCTATGAAAGGTGTTGGTGTAATCAATGGCGAAGAAGAAGTAAAAAAATATCAGGGCTAGTGTATTGTAGATCGCAATTGTGGGATAATTGATCACGAGCAGTATTCTTCAGTAAACCATTGAGTAATTTATGTGTTTGGATGTTGGAATCGAATTTAGCAGGCCATTGAGTAGCATGTGGGTTTGAAAGTGGGAATCGACTTTAGTGGGCCATTGAGTGGCATGTGGGTTTGAAAGTGGGAATCGAAATGGCTGTTGTAAAACCTAACATCATTGACCCGCATCACAGTCCGGAAGGTCGTTTTAATATGTGCCGGGTATATTCTGGGCCTGGTGGATCGTCAATCATATATTTTGGATTTCTGGAAAAAGTTGTCAGCCATTCCCTTTCTCAATAATGTCTTTAATATACCGGTCGGGTACCTGGATTGTAACTACTTCTCCTGTGGCTGTGACTTCGTCTTTGGCCAATACACGTACATCAACAATTACTTTTTTACCTTTTATTTCACGTATGGTACCCCGTAGTTCCAATATGGTATTGATGGGGGTGGGTTTGATGTATTTAACGTTAAGCATTCCGGTAAGGAATCGGAAAGAAGGTTCGCTGTCCATAGGCCGGTTTTCTTTACGATACATTGCTGCTGATGCTGATCCGGTTCCATGGCAATCGATTATTGAAGCCAGCAACCCACCGTAAACATATCCGGGAATGGCAGTTTGATAAGGTCTTGGTTTATATCGGGTTACTGTTTCATCACCATCCCAATAGGTTTTGATCTGGTATCCGTGCTCGTTCATCGTTCCACAGCCATAGCAATGGCTGAGATGGTCTGGGTAATATTCCTGAAAGGCTTTTGTTTCCATAATATTGATTTTTATTTGATTACATAACAGGTTAGCGAGCTTTTCGTTTAAAATATATAAAAAGGGGCTGCTTTTCAGCAACCCCCCTGTGCTCAGTTTATTTGCTTTTTATTTTCCGGGACAGGATTTTATAATACCGTCACTTAAACCATGTGAGCCATAGGCTTTGTCAAAATGCTCAGAGAATTTTTGAGCAAGTTTTGCTGCTGTGGCGTCATAGTCGGCCTTGTCTGCCCATGTATTTTTTGGTATCAGCATTTCATCGGGTACATTAGATACCGACTTTGGCACGTTTACGTGGAATATATCGTTTTTCACATATTCGGCTTTCTCCAGTTCCCCATTAAGTGCGGCATCTACCATTGCACGGGTATACTTAAGTTTGATACGTGCTCCTACACCATATTTACCACCGCTCCAGCCGGTATTGATCAGGTAAACTTTGGTGTTGTACTTTTTCATTTTTTCGCCCAGCTGCTCAGCATACACACTGGGTTTACCCGGCATAAATGGTTGTCCGAAAAAACGGCTGAATGTAGCTTGTGGCTCAGTAACCCCGGTTTCTGTTCCGGCCAGTTTGCTGGTATATCCCATCAGGAACCAAAGCATAGCCTGGTCAGCATTGAGTTGCGATACAGGAGGTAATACTCCGTAGGCATCGGCTGTAAGGAAAAGAATTGTTTTCGGGTGGCCGGAGGTAGAGGCCGGTTTAATGTTAGACAAATATTTAAGTGGGTAAGATGCACGGCTGTTTGGTGTGTAACGATCGTCGAAATAGTCTACAGTGCCATCGGGGTAAACCATCGCATTTTCTACTATTGAACCATGGTTTAACGGATCATCTTCGTGCATAACAGCTTTCCAGATTTCCGGCTCGTTTTCTTCTTTGATATCGATCATTTTTGCATAACAACCATTTTCAAAGTTTGCAATGCCATCTTCGCTCCATCCGTGTTCGTCATCACCAAGTAATGCGCGTTTGGGATCTGCCGAAAGGGTCGTTTTGCCTGTTCCTGATAGCCCGAGCAACAATGCGGAACTTCCGTCTGTTCCTTCATTTGCACTACAGTGCAGTGGCAAAATACCTTCGAGTGGCAAATAGTAGTTCATTACGGTAAACATGAGTTTTTTGATGCTGCCCATGTAAGCTGAACCGAATACAATACCAACTCTGCGGTCGAAATCCATGGCTACACACATGTTTGATGTAGTACCGTCTGGCATTTCACGTAAACGTCCTTTATAACGATCGGGGTTTAGTTTGTTGTCTGGAAGTGCCAAAAGGGTAAATCCGCGTTCAGCAAAAATACTTTTTTCGATATCTTCAGGCATATCGCGGAACATATTGTCTACAAATACTTGCGAAAGAGATTTGTTGACAACAGTTTTTACGGGAAGTGCATATTTCGAATCTGCTCCAATAACACGGTCAGTTACATAAACTTTACCCTTGTTCAGCGTCTCTAAAGCATCCTCAAATACCATTTCAAACGTTTGCGGGTCGAGTGGAACATTATTGGGCGAGGTCCAGTCGATCGTGTCAGCCGTAGCTTCGTGTTTTACAATGTAAGTGTCTTTGGGGCTTCTTCCGGTCGATTCCGGGCGTGTCCAGGTTGCGAGTGCCCCACCTTTCATGGTGATGGCTTCTTTCCGGTCTAAAGACTGCTGGATTAGAGATTTACGTTCTGGATTAGATTCAACCGACTGGTGACGTTTTAGCATTTCCTCCAGTTGGTTTTGAAAAGTTGTACTCATAACAGCTTATTTTGATTACAATATTATTTTGATGTAGTTACAAAAATAGATATTTCGATATAATATGTGTTCTTCTTACCGGTTTTTTTTGTTTTCCGTTGAATTTAATATGTATCCTTAACATCTGAATACTGTTTATGTTTTATTCATTTTTTTGATCGTGGCCCATTGCTTTATGCCATTTCAAGAAACAGTGAAACTATTACAGGAACCAGAATTGTGAGCACAGTGCCATGAAAAACAGAGATAATTGCATATTCTTTACCCACATATCTTGTAATGACAGGCAGGGTGGTATCCATAGAAGTAGCACCAGCAGAGTTTACAGGAGCAAGTTTACCTGCTTTTTTTGCTAAAATTGGTGTGAGAATGAGGGTAATGATTTCGCGAATTACATTTGCTATGAGGGCAATCACGGCCAGGGTTTCTGTGCGCATTTCAGCTATAATGATGCTTGATAAACTATAATAACCATATCCTGCGCCTATGGCCTGTAGGTCTGTAAAACTAATTTCTGCTAAAAATGGCATGATGAGGATCATGCCCAGAAAAGTGCCGACTATGGTTGCCAGGGGAACCAATAATATTTTAAGTTTAACTTGTTTAATGACTTTAAATGCACTGGAATCTGCCCCAATACTTATACCTACCAAAAACATGAGTAAATATAAAGCGTATACCGAATAATCGTTTTTTAATAAATGACCGGGCAATAGCCCCTGCCAGCTCAGTAGTAAACCCAGCGTAAAAAACAGTAATATGTAAATTGTGGCCCGCATATTTCAGTATTTTTTACGAAAAAAGAAATAATATACCACACTTCCAGCTACTACCGAACCTGCAATTCCCACTACAGCAATGAGCAGGGCCTGGGCTCCAAGCACTGGTAGTTTTTGGATGATTGTTGGATTACTACCTATGGCCACACCCATCAAAAACAGCAGTCCAAAAACTGCAAGCATGATCAATTTGTCATTAATCATCACTATTTTGGGCTGTTTTCGCAAAAAATAGCCCAGCAAGGCGCCTGCTGTCATAATTACCAATACTGCAACCATTGTATTATTTTTTTACCACAGTTTCTCGGGATAAATATTTTGTGCAATCATTTCCTGTATGCGTTGTATGGTGGCCTCTTTATCGGCCTTATAGGTTACTCCAAACCATTGGGCTGTGGTATCAAGTACTTTAACAGTAGCTTTTTGCTGCTCAATGAGGTTGGTAACGGTGGCCGGTATGTAAAATTCCGATTTGAGTTCGTTTCCTTCAGCTTTAAGAAAACGAATAAAATCCTCACCGGATTGTTTGAAATAGTGCTGCGAGAATCCCCAGAAGTTCATAGATACCTGGGCATCCTGCGGAACTTCACCGCCGTCTTTTTCCGATGTTATTTTGTCATTTTTCCATCCAATGGCTTCACGTTCTGTAACATTTATGAGGTGTCGTTTTTCGTCTACTTTGCATACGCCTCGATTTACAGTGCCATGTTCCGATAGTGTATTTGTTACAGGGTAACCTACCATACTGTATTCGGTGCTATCGCTTTCAAGTTTCTCCAGGTATTGTGCCATCACCTTAAAAGCATCGGCTCCATAAAAATCATCGGCATTAATTACGGCAAAAGGTTCATTTACAGCGTTTCTTGCTGCCCATACGGCATGATTTGTTCCCCAGGGCTTTGTGCGGCCTTCCGGTACTTTAAAGCCCTCCGGTAAATCGCTGAGTTCCTGAAAAACATAGTCTGTGGCAATTTTATCTGAAATTTTGTGAATGAATCGTGCTTTAAATGCCTCTTCGAAATCTTTTCTGATAACGAATACCACTTTTCCAAAACCGGCTCTTAATGCATCGTAAACCGAATAATCCATAATGGTTTCACCATTGGGGCCCATTTGGTCGAGTTGTTTTAATCCGCCGTAGCGACTGCCCATTCCGGCTGCCAGAATAATGAGTGTGGGTTTCTTCTTTTGTTGCATGGTTAATATGAATTGTTTATGCTTAGGTGCAAAAGTATAGAAAAACCTGAGATTGCAGGAAAATATTATTAAAAGCTTAAATTAATTAATTGTATTGAAATTCGAATGAGCTGAAAATACCTCCTGGTATAATTCATGAAAATTGTTTGTTTTTTCTTAACTTTGATACTAACCATACTTCAAAAATCAACTAAATACCATAAAAAAATAAACATATGAATAAACCCATTACCTATTTTCCTGCTATTGCGGCAGTTACAATTATTGCAGGAGCAATGGCATATTGGGTGGTTGTTAACAACAATCAAAAGTCAGCACAAAACGACAAAGAGCTGTTAAAAAGGGCCCGTACTAACTATAAGTCAGTTATAAATGGGATTAATAAATCAGCCGATTTGTTTTACAGGCAGGTAGTGAACCAACCGGAGGTATTGCAAATAATGGAAAAGGCAGCCAGTGTTTATGGGGATGACCGTGATGCATACAGAGGACAATTGTACCAGAAATTATTGCGTCATTATGAAGATTTAAAAGAGATTGGGTTTCGCCAGTTGCATTTTCATTTGCCCAACGGGACGAGTTTTCTCCGTTTTCACCGGCCCTCAAAATTTGGCGATAACTTAAAACCTTTTCGTTATTCTGTAAAAAGAACAAACGAAACGCTTGAGCCAACCTCAGGTTTCGAAGAAGGCAGGATTTTCAATGGTTACAGATTTGTATATCCACTGCTGAAAGGAGAAAAACATATTGGTAGCGTTGAGGTGAGTTCTTCTTTTTTGCAGGTTAGTCAGGACCTGAAAAACCTGGAAAAATCCTATTCAAATGTAATATTAAAGAAGTCGGTTACAGAGAGCAAGCTTTTTGATGATGAAAGAAAGAATTATAAAGTTTTCGACCTGCAGCAAAGCTACGTTTGGGATAGAAATATTATTGAGACAACTGATGGTAAAGTTGATTTTGAGTTTTTGCGCAATCTCATTGCTCAGGCTCCGGATCAGGCTTTAAAGGCCATCAATAAAAATTTCGCAAGTCTGACCAACATTAAGCTTGAAGATCAGAATTTTGCGTTTATTGTTTTACCAGTACCCAATATTCAGGGTACACATGTTGCCAGCTTGCTGATAGCTTATTCAAATTGCTATGCAACGCAATTGAAAGAGGAACTTAAGGTCAGACTGGCCATTCTAATTTTTCTCTATTTGCTCATTATGTTCGCTTTTATAGTTATTATAAGGCGCGACAGACGCATTTTAAAAACTACCAGGAAGCTTCAAAAATCGCAGCTTGATCTTGCCGAGGCTGATGAGGTGAAGGCCAAACTTTTTGAAATTATTACACACGATATGCGTAACCATTTCAGCGCAGTAAATGGTTTTTCAGACCTGTTGAACCGCAAGTTTTACGGCAACCAACCCCAAATGGATAAGTTGCTTAATGGTCTTAAAGATTCTATCCATCTTACAAACAGCCTGATGAATAATTTATTTGTATGGTCGAGAATTCAAATAGGTAAAATCGATTATAAACCCGAGTTATTTGAGGCTACGAAATGGGCAGGTAAACTTATAGATAATTATGCAACTATAATGGAACGCAAGCAGGTGAAGCTTGTAAATGAAACCCGTGGTCCGGTTTATATTTATGGGGATAAAGATATGATAGCATATATAATCAATAATATTTTGCATAACGCCATTAAATACTCCGGAAAAGGATCTGAAATTAAGGTAATTATTACCGATGATACTAAAAAAAGTGTGATTGTGGTGCAAGACCAGGGAAAAGGGATGACACAGCAAAAGGTTGAGCAAATTATGAGCAAAGAGAACTGGAGTGGAAGCAAGGAGGGGAATGATATTGGCCTTGGCTTACTTATTACCCGGCGCCTAATCAATTACCATGAAGGAGCAATAAATATTGAAAGCGAAGCCGGCGTTGGCACTACGGTCACTGTAACGATTCCCAAAAAATAGGCAAGCTCCCAAAAATTTGGAAGCTTGCTCAATTCCATTGTAAGTAAGTTTAGTAATGGTATCCGGATTGCCTTATTGCGGCGGTATCCCAAATGGCTTGTGCGCTTTTTACTGATGCTGTCATAAAAAATCCAAATACATTCGTTCCTTCCAAATTATGCTCTACATTCGATGGTGGGCCGCTGAAGAGCGGTGCAGAATAGTTGGCCTCTTCCTGCGCTCTTAAAATAAACTCATAAAGTGGTTCTGTGAGCGCATAAATCTTCAGTGTAACAGTATCATTTGGATATAAACGCTCATCAGTATCTTCTTCGTTTAAAAAATACGATTCCAGGCCATTTATGTACTCACCATTGAAAAATACATCGTCTGTTACAAAAATTTCGTAGAGTGTATCTGTGACGAGCGTATCGTTTACAAATGCTTTGAACATGTAAAAGTTTTCTTCATCGCCTGGTTCATTGGCATAGGCCCTTATTGCCCAGGCTTCCCAGGGATCAATCCATTCCAGCTGAATGCTATCGAGCGGTTCTACATGTGGTACAGAATCGCTTGCAGTAATGGGGTCGAAATTTCCGTCGTTATCGGTATCTACACTGTCAATGAATAAATAGTACCGCTGGCCTTCTACTGCATGAAAATTTTCAGGTGTATAGTACTCGCCGGGTTCTTCTTCGGTCAATATAATTTCCTGATTGTTACCTGTTATTTTTACACTTGCACCTGTTATCTTTTGCGGTTCCTGGTCATTGTATAATGATTTAGACCAGCTTAGTTTGATTACATGTGCCGTGGTGTCGGTGGTTATCATTCCCTCCACTACAGCGTGAGGGGGAAAGTCTTTACCCAGTTCAGAATCCAGTTCAATGCGTTCTGTGCATGAGAACGCGAGTAAGGTGCTGAGTATAATTAGAAATATGATTTGTTTCATGACTTAAAATTTAATGTTGAATGAAACAGTAGGTAAAATACCAAACAGATAGGTCTTTTCAGCATATATTTTATGCGGATTTTGCTTGTCCTGCTCAAAATTTATGGCCCATGCATTGTGCCGGTCATAAAGGTTGTAAACTGAAAGGTTCCAATTGCTTTCTACTTTTCTGTCGCCAGCCATCATCGGTTTGTTCTCCCATGTAAGTGAGAGGTCCATACGATGATAATCGGGGTAGCGGTCTTCATTTCGGTCTGAATAAATCGGCACATAATTTCCATAAACTTCTGCCATTCCGCGTGGGAATGTAGCCGGCAATCCTGATGAATATACCCATGTGGCTCCAACAGAGAGTCGTTTCATGATTTCGTAATTAAGCACAATTGATACATCGTGCGGTTTGTCATATGGAGCAAGAAATGGTTCTCCTTCATTTACACCATTGATTTTCCGTTCTGCATGAGAATAGGTGTAGCTTGCCCAGCCATTGAACCGCTCAAACTGAAATTTCACCATCAATTCTGTACCATAGGCCCATGAACGGCCAAAACGCAATTCGCCCTCCAGGTCTTCATTTAAAAGTAGTACCGCATCATCTTTAAAATCTATGGTGTTTTCCATCCATTTGTAGTAAACCTCGGCTGAAGCTTTAAGTTTATTGTCAAAAAAGTTTCTGAAAAAGCCAAGTGCAACCTGATCGCCTATTTGTGGTTTTACATTGGGCGATGCCGAAAACCAAATGTCCAGCGGTGTGCCGGCATTGCCGTTCCGGGCCATTTGTATGTATTGTGTTGTTCTGGCATAACTGGCCTTTATGGATGAATATTCATTCAAAGTGAGGTTCATGCTCAATCTTGGTTCCCAGTTAAAATAGGTTTGGTATATACCTCCGCTGTGTTCGGTAGTATCGACACGTTCACTGTTTTCATATGTGTAGGTTGGTTTATTTCCATAATTACCAAACGACGAGTTGCGCAACCCACCTTTGAAAGCGAGCAGCGCATTTACTTTATATTCGAATCCCACATAAATGCCATTTTCTATGGAGCGGTTAATGGGCACGCGCACCGACCCTAAAGACGACACACTATCGCTGGTTCCTCTGGCATACCCCGGGTTAAACACATGCAATGTGCTTTGAATACCGTAGTTAACTTTGAGCCTGGGTGTGGCGAAATAGGTAAAATCGTATTTTGCAGTTAAGTCATTGAGTCCGGCTTCCCATAGAAATGAATTGGCTTCATTTTCGGGTGTTCCAAGTGAGTAATAATAGTTGCTGTAAACTACTGAGAGGTTGGAGAACAATTTTTTCGAAAATAGATGATTCCATCGAATTGTTCCGGTGCCATTTCCATAACCCATGCGGGCAAACTCCGAGCCGAATACATCGCGGCCAAAATAGCCTGACAGAAATACGCGGTCGTTGTTGCTTATTTTATAGTTGATTTTCGTATTGAGATCGTAAAAAAACAAAGTATTGTTTCTGATATCTTCATTGCGGGAGAGTGGTAAAAATAAGTCCACATAGGTTCTGCGGCCCGAGGCCATGACGGAGATTCGGTCTTCCCACAGCGGCCCCTCTATTGTGGCTCGTGATGAAATGAGACCGATTCCGCCCACACCACTAAATTGCTTATTGTTTCCCTCGCGCATGTGTATGTCGAGCACAGAAGAGAGCCTGCCACCGTATTTTGCAGGTATATCTCCTTTGTAAAGCTTTACATCTTTAATGGCGTCGTTGTTGAATACCGAGAAAAAGCCCATCAGGTGAGAAGCATTGTACACATTCGCTTCATCTAAAAGAATAAGGTTCTGATCCAGATTTCCTCCGCGTACGCTGAATCCGCTTGAACCTTCTGCCGGTGTTTGAACTCCGGGCAGTAGCTGTATGGCTTTAATGATATCGACTTCACCCATCAGTGCAGGGATTTTTCTGATATCGTCGCTGCCCAGTTGTTCTACACTCATTTCTGTTTTGGTGATATTGGCATTGGATTTTTCGCCTGTTACAACTACCTCCTCCAGCTCCTCCGCAGTGGGTTCAAGTTCAATATTGCGCGATAAATCTTTATCAGATATGGTAATGGTGAATGTTTTCGCTCGATAGCCAATAAAGCTGTATCTCACATTGTAAGTCCCCGGCGCAAGACTGATGGAATAAAAACCGTAGACATTGGTAATGGTACCCTGTCCGATTTCCTGCACGTAAACCGTCGCACCTATAAGGTCTTCGCCTGTGGCAGCGTCAGTAATATATCCGCTGAGTACAGGTTTACGTTCATTGGTATTGTCGGCCCTGTTTGCAATTGGACCCAACAATAGAAGTATGGTGATAATTATAAATAATCTCATAATGAAAGTAAATACTTATTAAGTGATGCTGTCAACACTAATCCTTTTTTGCTCCAAATCCGCCAAATGAGAAAGTTATATTACCGAAAGGCGCATTGAATGCATCATCTTCAAAATATCGCTTGGTGTTTTCCTGGTCGTCAGCAATGTAAGTTTCTGTGCCAATACCTGTTACAAAACGGTACCCGGCGCCGAAACTAATTTTAAACCAGCGTGTCAGATTCATTTCCACTTCTGCCTGTGGGGCTATTACGCCTATAAAATCGTTATGGCGATCATTTTCATCGTATTCAAAATCAGAATCGTAGAGTGAAATAGTGCCGAGGCCGAATTTTGAGCTTATACCAAAATGTACCGGATTGTTGGGCATAAAAATATAACCCATCCAAAGCCCACCTGAGCCAAATTCAACATTATAATTCACATTGATTTTGTTGCCGTGCTGGTCATAAATTTGTGGAAACTGGTGCTCTGAAGCCATTCCCATACCATAACCTCCAATAAAAAAGGTATTGTTGAAAATAGCGGCACCGCCACCGCCACTAAATACAGCAAAGTCTCCATCGTAGGTACTGAATTGTACAATTGGCGCACCAAAACCGCTAATGCGGTAGTCTTTATTGCTGAAAATGTAGCGCATTTCGTCTTCCTGCGCCTGTAATGTCATGCTTAACAATACAGCTAAAACGGTTAGATAAATAGGTTTCATAATTAATGGTTTTGGGTTAAGAAATCTCTGCAAAAATAGTTGAACGCTTGAAACCCACAAGATGGTATTGCAAGTTTAAACATTAATTAACAGAAGATGCTCAATAGCAGGTTGATGATTTGCCTTTTTAACTCATTTAGCTGATTAATGTTATTCAATCCCGGATTCCTTTAGAAATTCCGAACCGTGACACTCCCTGCGAGCGGAACCCTTACCTTCAAAGAATTGATTTTCTCAGTTGATCGATTTTAGTTTGTTTTTCGTTACATTTGTTGTTAGTGTAATTATTTCAAATCGACCAACTGGTTTACGAGCTATACGGCTTAACCGAAGAAGAAATACAGATTGTGGAGGCGGGGGTGCAATAGAAAGAACCGGACACTGCTGCCGCGCGATTAGCTACGCTGAGCTCCCTACGGTCGGTTGTATCGCGTGGTTACGTGCAATAACCGGAGACCTTAATCGGAGCCCGACTCCGAGTCGGACTCCGATTAGGCAACGTTGAAGCTGCCCACGACCCATTACCTTTACTTGCAAAAACCGATAGCAATATGGAAAACAAACGAAAATACACACTCGAAAAATGGTACGAAGTAGACGATTCGTACTACGACAACCCCACTGATTATGAAAAGCTGGGTTACCAACAAGGGGATGTCAATATGTTAAATTATGACCAATGGTTATACCAGGAAAACTATCTGTTTGATTATAAGGGGCGCATTGTTCGGAAGTTCGATTATCATATCGCCCATTGGTGCGATTATACCAATGAACCATTCGATAATGGCGTATCGTTCGTAATGGACGACCATAAAAAAGATTTTCTTGACAGAAAATATGCACTGGTCGACATTTACGGCAACCTGCTTACCAAATTTTTCGATGATGTGGGCGAAGGTTGGATCGATAGCACCTATATTATGGTTCAAAAAAACGGAAAATGGGGTTATATCGATAAGCGAGGCCGGCAGGTTACTGACTTCAGGTTTGATGTCCCGGGTATGGACTACGAATGGCTTAATTTGAGCCATAATTATGAAATCGTACGTTTGGAAATGGAACCCGAAGGTGTTTATAAGTTTGGATTATTTGCTTTTACCGGGGTGTTGGTGTTGGAACCAAAATACAAAAACATTGAAATCAAATCCGATTACCATTGGTTCGAAAATAATCACGAACGAATAGGAGCAATGCTCAACGATGAAATTATCGTTACAGACTTTGATGATCAAATGTACCAATGGACGCACCGATATGGGTTAAGAAAAGTTCAAAGAAATCCATAAAAATGAAATTTCGGAAGTAGAGAAGCATTTTTTACATCAAATTGAACACACACAAAAGAAATTAAAGAACAAAAACAAAAACGAACAGGACGGTTATACCGCCCAACTGGTATATGAGCTTTACGGTTTAACGGAAGAAGAAATACAGATTGTGGAGGCAGGGGTACAATAGAAAGCACCGAACAGCGAGGGCTTCGCCTGGAGCGAAACCCTCGCTTGCAAGTTTATGCGGGGCCGTAATCGGAGATCAGTTTTGAGCCGGCCTTCGGCTAATTAAAGTAGAACCATATACCAGATTGTTTGGACAGCAAGGCATCTTTTTTGTATATTTGGTTAAAAAACCAATGGATATTCAGGCACGAAAAATACAATTTATACAGGAGTTTCTTAAGTTGAAAAATGAGGATATGATTGCTAAACTTGAAAATCTTTTGCAGCAAGAAAGGCAAAAGCAATACCAAAGCATAAATGAGCCCATGTCGACTGAAACGTTTAACAGTATGATAGACCGTGCTGAAGATGATTCAAAAAATAGCCGTATAACTTCTGCTGGTGACCTGAAAAATGAAATAGACACATGGAGCTAAAGGTGTTTTGGACAGATACTGCCAGGTATCAATTCGAAGATATTTTCGATTTCCTGAAGTACAAGGCTGGTGTTAACATAGCTAAAAATATTGTGACCCGAATCATCGATAAGACACTTACGCTGGAAAAACATCCAACTATAGGGCAGATTGAAGAACTATTACAAAACAGGGAGTATGATTACCGGTATTTAATTGAAGGCAATTATAAAATTATTTACTGGATAGAAAACAACTACATAAAAATTGCTGCAGTTTTCGATTGCAGGCAAAATCCCCATAAAATGCAGCAGGTTGACAATTATTGATTCATAATTTTTGAGGTAGCCAAAAAATAAATGCCGGGGAATAGCATGAAGTAGACCAAAATCAAAAAAAATTAAATTACAATGTTAACGGCATTTCCAAAACCCAAATCGACCAACTGGTATACTAACTTTACGGCTTAACGGAAGAGGAGATACTGGTTGTGGAGGCGGGTGTGCAATAATCGGAGACCGACTTGGAGTCGGCCTCCGATTGGCATTATCGAATAGCGAGGGCTTCACTTAGCGCGAAACCCTCGCTTGCAAGTTTTAATGGAGCCCTTAGGAGGCTGTTAAAAAAGTCTTTTATAAAAGCTTTACTGAAAATAAGGTTTTGTCCCAAATCTTAATCACTACCTGGGATTCATGGAAGCGGAATTTCAAAAACGTATTTTATTTTTATTCAAAATATTTACATTCTGCTTGCACCAATAGGCCTTCCCTGAGTTTGCAGCATAGCAGCAAGCTACTCCACCCGCAATATCTTGTATTGCTTTTGCTCAACCAGGTAATGAAAACTGGTATCGTTGAGTAGGGCAAGCATGGAGCGGGGTTCGAGTGCCAGTACCAATTTATTGGCTGCTAACTGAGTGGTGGGAACCTCAATATAAGCCTTGTCTGCAGGTACGCTCGTTTTCATATCTGCATTTACTTTTACATTCAGAAAATCCCAACCTTCGTTGCATGTGGCTGTATCTACTTTTTGAATGGTATATTGTGTGATTTTTTCCGTTTCGCCGGGTTCGTAATCTTCATATTCAATGTGATGCTTTTGCAGCCATGCATTGAGCTTGAAGTCATCTTTCGGTATCAGGTAAGCCTTTGGCCGATCAACGGTTTCTGTTGATTTTCTTACAGAATGATATTCCTTGACCATAAAAATGGTGTCTTTATCTGTTTTTATAGACCGCAAGGGATAGGCCAGTTTCTGTTTTCCTTTAACATGGGCAAAGCGTATACCCACCTTTTCTCCTGGTTTTGCATTTTTTAGCTCGCGCCTTGCTTTTGTAACGATGTTCGATGCACGGGTGGCATTCTGGTAAAACCAGGCAATAAGGGATTCAAGCAATACCAACTGGCTTTTGGTGCGTCGTTCAAGGTTGTGGTTGGTCGTTTTGCCGTTTTTACCCTCTATGATCATGGGAAAGCTGTGCATAATACCAAAACTTTGTCGTCCATCATCAATGTGGGTTGTGCTGTGGCGCAAACGCCCACCTTCGCTGTGAATTTGGCCCAGTGTGTATTCAAAAAAGCTGTATCCGGCATCTTCTACCGCATTTTTAGCGTAAGGGAGTACCTCATCATAAAACAGATCGAACAACGAATGATTTATATTAGGATTGGTAGGGCCGCCAAGCTGTACGTCGAAATTTTTAATGTAGCCAAATTCTTCCCACGACGACCGGTATGGGTAATACTCGTGCACATCAATGGTGATTTCAGGTTTGTATTTATGAAATACCTTATGTACTATACGGTTCGCTTTTGTGGCCAGTACAAGATGATCGCGGTTAAGGTCGAAATCACCGGCTGTGCGCCGTTCGTCATGATCGTTTCCCCAGGGGTTTACCTGTGGCATAATCAGAAGGTTTATGCTATCGAGTACGGCCATGTATTTTTTATTGGCAAAACCGGCGATTAGTGCCAGTGCAGCCTCTTTACCCGATGGTTCATTGCCATGTTGCTGTGCAATGATGAATACGGTTGGCTTGTATTGTTTCGTTTGCTTTTGAATTTTTACTAAAGGAATTGCCATTGCTGAACTGGTGTGTCCGGCATTTTTTACTGTAATATAGCCTGAAGCAGTGTCGACCTTTTGCAAAAAAGTCATTAGTGCTTTATGGGTTGTAACTTTTGAGAAATTGTTTTGCTGAATGGGATAAGTTATCGATTGCTTACCTGTTTTATCGCACCCCCAAAAAAGTAATGTTGCCGCAATAATAGGGAAAAGAAGCGTTTTCATAATGTTATAGTCCTTTAGATTTGAACAGCTCTACATATTCCTGATCTTCGGTAGCAAAATGATTTTCGATCCATGCTTTAAGGAAGCGCATTACATCGTCGTAGAATTTTATGCGGCCTGCCTGGTATTTTTTACGAAAACCATCAATATGATCGATAAATGCCTTGTGGCTGGCTTTGTGTGATTCGGTATTTTCAAATTTATATTCTTCGAAATATCGCTCTTCGTTGCTGAAATGCCATGCTGTGAAGTCCACCAGCATTTTAAGGGTTTCTTTGATTTCTTTTTTGGGTTTGTCGGTGCGCAACCCAATATACACTTCATTTATGAGCTCTACTATTCTGTGATGCTGATCGTTTAGTTCGCCAATGGCATTTTCCATTTCGGGCACGAAAGCAATCAGAGGTTCTCCGGCCGGTGGCAATACTACCTGCGGCGCATCCTGATCCAGTTTAGCCTCAGGGTCGCCTGCTTTTACGTTGCGTTGGGGGGTGTGCTTAAGCTCCTCGGCCAGTCTTTGGCTGTTTTTTCTTTCTTCTTCGAGTTGCTTCTCAATGGTATTTTTTTGCAGCTCCAGTGTTTCTATTTTTTCATCTTTTGCTGAAAGTGCTGCTTTTTGCTTTTCAATTTTAGCTTGTGCATTTTTCAGTTCAGTGATATCCACAGCAATTTTCACCACCTTATAGGGTATATCATCTTTATCGAGTACCGGTGTGTATGTTTCGTAAAGGTATAGCTCACGCTCATTATATTCAATCCGCGTTTCTTCGGTCCGGGTATGGCCGTGGCGCAGATCTTCCCAGAACTGGGAATAATTCTGCTTGTTTAATCCGCTCATTTTAAGGCCGTCGCGGTGATTCATGCCAATAATTTGTTCTTTGGCCAGTCCAACAAGAGTCGCAAAGCGTTCGTTTACTTCGGTAATAATTCCATGCATATCGTATTCCACCATGTAATTGGCCACGCTTAGCGCTTCAATCAGGTTGCGTAGTTCAAATTCCCTGCGCGAAGCCTCTTCCTGTGTGGTTTGGAGTTCTTCGAGGTTCTGGCGCATCTCTTCTTCCTGTGAGCCCAGCTCTTCTTGCTGATGTTGCGATTCTTTCAGCAACTCCTGTGTACGCTCCGATACTTTGACGTTGGCAATTGTAGAGGCTACACTTTCACCTATTTTCTCTACAAATTCAATTTCAAAAGCTTCGAGTTGCCTGAAAGATGCCAGTTCCATAATGGCGTATACCTTGTCATTAAGTACAGCCGGTACAATGAGTAAAGTGTTTGGTCGTGCTTCGCCCATGCCTGAAGTAATTTTTATGAAGTCTTCCGGCACTTCCTTCAGGTATATGGTTTTGCCTTCGTGCGCACATCTGCCTATTATGTCTTCTCCGATTTTAAACCGTGTTTTATTGAATTGTCTGCGATTAAATGCTATGGTGCTTTTTGCCTCGTAATATGTTGTTTTTTCCTCTTCTTCGATCACAAAAAGGGCGCCCTGGTTTACCTCAAGGTAGTTGATGAGGTTGCGCATGAGCTCAAATGACAATTTTTTGATGTTGTCATTGTTTTGACGCAATATATCGGCAAATTTTGCAATTCCTTCGTTGGTCCATCGGTGTTTTTTGTCTTCTTCTTTTCGTTTCTCCTCTTCCTGTCTTGCTTTTTTTAGGTTATCGCGCATTTGCATGAGCGATTTTCCCAGTTTATCTTCATCGCTGAGTAAATCCAGTTTTTCGTCTAGCTCGCCGTCGCCAATACGGGAGGCAAAATGTGTTTTTTGCGTATAACCATCGATGTATTTGTTCAGTGCAATGGCCATGTCATTTATTTCATCACCGGTACTGATATTGAGTTTTTGCTTTGTCGATACATCGCCCTGCGAAATTTTATCCATCACATGTGTGAGTTTTTTTATGGGCCTGGTTATTTTTCTTGCAAGCATGGTGATTATGATGGCAAGAAAAATGAGGCCGGCAAGCGCAACCAGTAGGGCATTGTAGATGGTAGATAATGCATTCTCGGTTATATGGCTTTCCGGAAGGGCCATGTTTACGTACCAGCTGGTGCTGGTACCGGTAATTTTTACGGGTGCGGCTGTAATGTAATATTTTTGATTGTCGTAATTCGTATAATATGAATAAGTTTCACCGGAGTTTATTAATGCGTTCAGATCAAGTGAGTCATTGGAGATAAATCCAATATCATTTAAATTTTTCCCAATTGCGTTTTCTTCCGGGAAGCTCACAATTTGTCCGTGGTGCGAGAGCAAAAATGCGAAACTACCCTCAATGGGCTGGTATTGGTTTATTTGTTCGCTTATGGTAATCAGCGGTACATCAATACCCACCACCCCAAGAAAATTATCGTTTTCTATTACCGGACTTACAATATTGGTTTCGAGTATTTCATCTGATTTATTTCCGGAATAGGAATAATAATAAGGGTCCACAACGGTGATTTGCATTCGTTGCTTAACTAGCGAATATACATTACCCGAGAGCACTGCTTCCGGATCCTGTTCTACGTAGCGGCTTAGTACAATTTCATCATCCTGCCGGTAATATACATATCTGAAATTACCTAAAATCGTGCTGCCCACCTTGTTTTTGTATTGTTGTTTTAAGGTGTCGAGTGCATCAGGTTCAAGAATTGACCATACCGATAAAAACTTAGGGTTATCCCTGAGTGTGGTTTTGAGATAGTTACTCAAAATTTCGCGACGTCGATTATGGGGGAGGAATGTATAACCTTCAAAAACTGATTGTAAAAATAGCGCTGCATCGGCATAATAGTTCAGTTCATCGCTTGCCCGGTTGGCATATTCACGGGCATAGGTATCGGCAAGGTCTCTTGAAACCGAAAGCATTTTTTCTTTCGACTGCCAGCCGGTGTAACCGAGGCTTATGATGAAAATCAGTGCAACTGACGATAATATGTAAATCTGAATTTTTTGCTGTATTCCTAATTTTCTTTTCATTATGCAGCGCTGATTACTGTTTTGCTTTGTAATTTGTGTTTCTGGCAAAACATCTGTTTAAGACTGTTAAAATTAAGCATTAATTCTTTTTTATCAATACTGCCACAAGCTTATTTCCGTTTAGCGGTTTCTACCAGTCTCTGTTATATTTAATTTTTATAACCCTTTTGATTTGAAGAGATCAACGTATTTTTGATCGTCATTTGCAAAATGTGATTCAATCCAGTGTTTTACATACAGCATAAATTCTTCGTACTTTTCTATTCTGCCTTTGTCATAGGTTTTGGAGAATTTTTGTAATTCACTGGTAAATCCGTTATGCGATTTTTTGTGTGCATCAGCTTCCTCAAAACCAAATTGTTCAAAATATCGCTCTTCATTACTAAAGTGCCATGAACTGTAATCGATCAGTGTTTTAAGCGATTCTTTTATTTGACTACGGTTCGTTTTTGAGCGGAAAGCTTCAAAAATATCATTCACCATATCAATAATTCTATCATGTTGCTCATCTAACTCTTCTATACCAGTTCGTAAAGATTTGTTTTTATTGATAAGCGGCTTACCCGGTTCCGGCAGTTCCTTATTTTCAGTTGTTGTTTTTTTACTGGCCGATTTTTCAGGGTTGGCATTCTGAACTTCTTCCAGTTGGTTTTTTAGTTTGATATTTTCGGCTTTTTCTGTATTTACCTGCTGTTTAAGCTCCTCAATTAGCTTCGTATTTTGTTCGTGCGATTCTGAGAGCTTTTGCAATTCTTGTTGGGCTTTTTCCAGTGCTTTTTCGTTTTGATATTGCTCTGTGATATCGATACCAATTTTGAGTACCTTATAAGGCTTGTCATCTTCGTCAAGGATTGGTGTGTATGTCTCTCTGAGATAAATGTCTTTACCGCCGTAATTGATGTGGTTTATATCAGAACGTGGAATTCCGTGGCGCAAATCTTCCCAGAATCGTTCATAGTCTTCTTTCGATTTTCCTGTCAAATCTACCCCATCGCTGTGATTCAACCCAATCATTTGTTCTTTGGTCATACCTATAAGTGCTGCAAACCTGTCGTTCGTGTCTGTGATGGTTCCATGTAAATCATATTCAACAGTGTAGGTTGACGCGCTAAGGGCATTGATGAGGCCACGGGTTTCAAATTCGCGGCGTGCAGCTTCTTCCTGCGTGGTTTGAAGCTCTTCAAGATTTTGCCGCATCTCTTCTTCCTGGGCTGAAAGCTCTTCGCGCTGGCGCTGCGATTCTTTCAGTAGTTTTTGTGTTCTCTGGTTTACTTTAACACTATTGAGTGTGGAAGCAATACTTTCGCCTATTTTTTCGACAAAGTCAATCTGGTACTGCGTCATTTCATTAAAAGATGCCATTTCTACCACACCATAAACAATGTCATTCATCATTACCGGAACAATCAATATGGAATTTGGATTGGCTGTTCCCATTCCGCTTGTTATTTCTACATAATCATCCGGTACATCAGTCATGTAAATAGTGGCTTTTTCGTGTGCACACCTACCTACGAGGTCTTCACCTGTTTTAACTTTTTTCTGCATGTACCTTCTACGGTCGTAGGCTATTGAGGAAAGTAATTCAAAATACTGGTCGTTTTCATCATGGTCATTCAGTACGAATATGGCACCCTGATTGGCGTCCAGATAATCAACAAGATTGCTGATAATATTAAACGACAATTGCTCAAGGTTATCATTATCCTGTCGCAGTATTTCTCCAAATTTAGCCAATCCATTGGTTATCCAGCGCTGTTTTTCATCTTCGGCTTTACGTTTCTCCTCTTCTTCTCTGGCACTTTGAAGGCTTTGGCGCATTTCAATCAATGCATTGCCCAATACATCTTTTTCGCTTTTGGGCTTATAGTCAGAAGTTAAGTTTCCTTTCCCGATCTCTTCGGCAAATCTGGCAGTTTCGTTTAGGCCTTCTGTAACCATATTCAGCGAATTTGCCATATCACCAATTTCATCGTGTCGATCAATTTGTATTTTATCAATGTTGTGGATGTCGCCATCTTCAATTTTCTTGAGCATTTTGGTAGCCCGGCTAATCGGACTGGAAATACGGATGGCAATGAAATAAATGATAATTGTTAGCAATACCAGTCCGATTAAAGTAACCAAAATACTGATCAATAGGTTATTATCAGCCTCTGCTGTAATTATGTCGACCGGGATACTTAACCCGATAGACCAGGGTGTATTGGTTTTTCCAACAATTACAGGAGCGTAAGACCGATATGTTTCCGTTTCCAGATGGTTATCTGTTTCCCTGTAAGCAATTTTTTTACCTGCTTTTATTTTCTCAGCCAGGTCGTATTTCAGATCATGGTCGGGCATTACCTCTGTTATAGATTTTCCAATGGCAGCTGTATCGGGATGACTTATGAGTGTGCCCTCGTTCGATATTAAAAAGGCATAACTGCGTTCCATGGGGCGAATGTTACTCACAATTTCCTGGAGTGCATCCATGGTGATATCTACAGCAATAATTCCGGCATATTTTCCATCTTTTTTGATGGGTACAGACATGCTGGTCATGAATTGCCTGGTTTCGCCCTCCTCGCTAAAAACATCCCAATAAGGCTCCCAAATCGATTCCCGGGCCTCCTCTTTAATTTTGGCATAAAGTGGTGGATCCTGGTTAATACTGCGTTTTTGGGCTGTAAATTTTATTTTTCCGTTTAATCGATAGTAGGTATTGGTATAGCGTCCGTAGGGTAGATTGTAATCATCATCAACCATATTCATTTCCCAGCTGTCCCATAATTTGTATATCTGTGGGTTTTCTTTATAAACCGGGTAATACATTTCCTGTACATAATGCTGCCAGACAGTGTCGGGCCACATTTCCCATTTGCTGAACGATTGTGCAAGCGTACGAATGACGTCCATACTCACGTTGAGCTTGTTCTCAATTTCTAGTGCAGATTGTGCTGTAATCTTATCGGCATTCTTTTTGGCACTTTTATAGGCCATACTTCTTGAAGAAAGTCCTATGTAACCAACTGCAACAATAAATATTACAATCGTAAATGAAAGTATTAAAAACAGCATTCTGTTTTTGAGATTCATGCGCAAAGTGAAAATTGATTTCATTGCTCTAGATTTTCTGGTTTAAAGCGAGCCCTGGCAAAATAATTCCTTTCCGGCATATCAGTTGTGATGTTAATTTGCTTCAGTATTGTAGAATCTAAAACTGCCATGGTCTCTACAAAAATAAAAAATTAATATAAACTTAATCATTTATGAAGCTTAATAATTGCAAACTATAAAAAACAGGGAGCAGAGTGCATTAAATGGATTGGAACATTTGCGCAAAATACTATGATGTCGTAACTTTCGGCTCTTGTCAAAAATATATAAGATGATTGAGTTAAAAAACCAACTGTCAGGTGAGTTACATACCGACTACCGCACACGATTATTATACGCCACAGATGCTTCTGCATATCGGGAAGTGCCTCGTGCAGTAGTGTATCCGAAGAATAAATCGGACATTAAACTGGTCATAAACTGGGCTGCAGCAAATAAAAGTTCTGTAATTCCCCGCACCGCAGGAACTTCTCTGGCCGGACAGGTTGTGGGGGGTGGAGTAGTGGTTGACGTTTCCCGTTACCTTACGAATGTTATTGAACTCAATAAAACTGAGCGATGGGTGAAAGTAGAACCCGGGGTTATTTTAGATGAACTTAACATGATGCTGGAACCCGATAACCTCTTTTTTGGTCCAGAAACCAGCACCTCCTCAAGGTGTATGATGGGCGGTATGGTAGGTAATAACTCTTGTGGTTCACACTCAATTATTTACGGAACAACCAGGGACCATACGCTAGAAATAGAGGCCGTTTTAAGTGATGGAAGTGAAGTGGTTTTTAAAGATATTACAAAATCGGAATTTAATGCAAAGTGCAGGTTAGAATCACTGGAAGGTGATATTTACAGACATATACGCGACGAATTGTCTGATACTGATGTGCAAAAGCGAATACAAGAATATTATCCCGAACCTTCAATCTATCGGCGGAATACCGGGTATGCAATAGATTTGCTCCTAAATACTGAAGTTTTTGGAGGGGCTCAGCTTTTTAATTGGGTTAAGGTGTTGGCAGGGTCTGAGGGTACCCTGGCATTTACAACAGCCATTAAACTGAATCTTGTTGCAACACCTCCTCCTGTAAAAGGACTTGTGTGCGCCCATTTTGAGACACTTGAGGCGGCTTTACACGCCAATTTAATTGCCCTGGAACATAAACCCGGCGCGGTGGAGCTTATGGATGATATTGTACTGGAGGCTACAAAAGATAATATTACACAGAATAAAAACCGCTTTTTTCTAAAAGGAGATCCCCAGGCCATATTAATTATTGAGTTTGCCCGCGAAACCGAAGAGGAAATCAGAAAGTTGGCCGGTGATGTGGAACAATCAATGCGCGAAAAAGGCTATGGATATCACTTTCCGCTTGTTTTAGGAAATGATATACCTAAGGTCTGGGCTTTAAGAAAAGCCGGCCTGGGCGTTTTGTCGAATATTCCCGGTGATGCCAAGCCTGTTACTGTGATAGAAGACACTTCTGTAGATGTGAAGGTTTTGCCCGATTATATCAGAGATTTTCGCAAGGTACTTGATCAGCAAAACATGTCGTGTGTGTTCTATGCTCATGTGGGATCAGGAGAAATACACCTGCGGCCAGTGCTGAATTTGAAAAAAAGCGAAGATGTGGAGCGTTTTCGCACAATAGGCCTGGAAATAGCTAAACTCGTTAAAAAGTATAAAGGCTCCTTAAGTGGCGAGCACGGAGACGGTAGGCTACGCGGTGAGTTCATCCCATTGATGATCGGCGATGAAAACTATGAATTGCTCAAGCGCTTGAAAAAGACCTGGGACCCGAATGGCATATTTAACCCAGGAAAAATTACCGATACCCCTGCAATGAATGAAAGTTTGCGGTATGAACCAGATCGCGAAATCAAAGAACCAGATACTATTTTTGATTTTAGCCGTGAGGGTGGCATACTCAGGGCAGCTGAACTGTGTAACGGGTCTGGCGATTGCCGAAAAACGCATCTGAGTGGAGGGTCCATGTGCCCAAGTTACATGGCTACGTTAGATGAATCAGCCACGACAAGGGCGCGAGCCAATATTTTGCGGGAATTTTTAACACACTCGCCCAGGAAAAACCCGTTCGATCATGAGGAGATTTATGAAGTGCTTGACCTCTGCCTTTCGTGCAAGGCCTGCAAAAGCGAATGCCCCTCAAGTGTCGATATGGCTAAACTTAAAGCGGAGTTCTTACAGCATTATTACGATGCAAACGGTATTCCGCTGCGTACCAGGGCAATTGCAAATATAAGCCGCATTAATGCCATGGGTAGTTTGCTCCCGGGTATCACCAATTTCTTTCTCCAAAACAGAGTTACATCAAAATTTATAAAACGCACGCTTGGATTTGCAGTAGATCGCAGTATTCCTGCTTTACAAAAAAGAACGCTTAGTAAAGAGGTGAAACGCTATGCGCAAAAGTTAAATGAAGGTACAAGGGGAGCTGTTTATTTGTTTATCGATGAGTTTTCTAATTTCAACGACACACATATTGGAGTTAAAACCATCATGTTGCTTAATAAACTGGGATATCAGGTAAAGACTGTGAAACACTCCGAGAGCGGAAGGGCATTTATGTCAAAAGGTTTATTACGCAGCGCACGGAAACTTGCAGAAAGAAATGTGCGAAAATTTGCCGATATTATCTCTGCAGATTCCCCACTTATTGGTATTGAACCATCGACAATACTCTCTTTTAGAGATGAATATCCGGAGCTTGTAGGTGAGGAGTTGCGCGAAAGTGCAAAAAAAATAGCACCAAACGCCCTTATGTTTGATGAGTTTTTTGTCAGAGAATATGAAAAGGGCAACATTAAAGCTGAGTTTTTTACTGATGAGCAACTGGAGATAAAACTGCACGGGCACTGTCAGCAAAAAGCTGTGGCATCTACAAAACCGACAATGAAAATGCTGTCGCTACCTGAAAATTACAGCGTTAGCGAAATACCTTCAGGATGTTGCGGTATGGCCGGAAGTTTTGGTTACGAAAAAGAGCATCATGAATTATCGATGAAAGTGGGTGAACTTGTATTATTCCCGGCAGTCAGAGCTGCATCAAAAGAGTCTGTTATTGCAGCTCCGGGAACCAGTTGCCGTCACCAGATAAAGGATGGTACCAAACGCGATGCTTTACACCCCATTGAAATTATGTATTCAGCGCTAAAAAGTTAATTTGTTTATAACCTGATTCGTATCTGAGTTTACTTCATCAGCCCTTCGTCTCGCAAAACCATTAATATGGCTGATTGCGGTACGATATAGTATTTTTCATTATTCAGCTGTATTTCATATCCCGATTTCGGGAGATATACCGCCAGGTCGCCCTCTTTTGGTTGCACTGGCACATATTTCACGTCATCTCCTTTGGGTTTCCAGGCTTCATCTTCGTCATTCATAGAAGGTATCGGATAACCCGGGCCCACTTTAATTACATAGCCCGACTGTACTTTTTCTTTCTCCTGTACATTAGGCGGGAGATAAAGCCCGGATTTTGTTTTGTTCTCGGGATTGCGCGGTTTTACAAGTATACGGTCACCAATGAGTATAATATTCGATAGGTCTGCTTTTTCAATTTCGTGCGTCATCATAATCTTCATTTTTTGTTGCCACAAAAATATAAATTTCCATTAAAACTATTTTCTGTTTTGCTTTAATGTAAATTATCATCTGTAAAGGTGATAATTTACTATCTTTGCAGCTCGAAAATAAAGAATACTCAGAATGAATATAGAACAGTACCTTAACCAGGAGATTCATAAGGCTTTAGAGCGGATTTTTGAACAGGAAATCGATCCGAAGCAGGTTCAGATTCAAAGAACAAAAGCTGATTTTGAAGGAGATTTTACGTTAGTTGTATTTCCATTGCTTCGACTGGCAAAAACAAAACCCGAGGATGCCGCCAAACGAATTGGTGATTTTTTGGTTGAGAAATCTGTGGTTTTTGACCGGTTCAATGTGGTTAAAGGTTTTCTGAACCTTACATTGTCGCATGGATTTTGGTTAAATGCATTGCAGGATATTGTTCAACAACCTGATTTTGGTTTTGCAGAAAAGGGATCGGGCAAAAAAATCATGATTGAGTATTCCTCCCCTAATACCAATAAACCACTACACCTGGGGCATATTAGAAACAATTTACTTGGCTATGCTGTGGCTCGTATTCTTGAAGCTTGTGGAAATGAGGTGGTTAAAGTAAATCTGGTGAATGACCGGGGTATTCATATTTGTAAGAGCATGCTGGCCTGGCAACGTTGGGGCGAAGGGAAAACACCCTCAGATTTAGGTGTGAAAGGGGATAAGTTAGTTGGTGACTTTTATGTACGTTTCGACCAGGAGTATAAAAAGCAAATTGAGGCGCTCAAACAAGAAGGAAAAACCGAGGACGAAGCCAAAGATCAGGCGCCCTTAATACTGGAAGCACGTGAAATGCTGCGCAAATGGGAAGATCGCGATTCTGAGGTGATGAAGTTGTGGGAACAGATGAACAGTTGGGTTTATGAAGGTTTCGATGAAACGTATAACCGGTTGGGAATTGAGTTTGATAAAGTATATTATGAGTCAGATACCTACAAAAAGGGAAAAGAGCTTGTACTGAATCATTTAGAAAAAGGATTGTTAAAGAAGAAGGAAGATGGTTCTGTGTGGGCTGATTTAACCGAAGACAAGTTAGATGAAAAGATCTTGCTGCGCAGCGATGGTACTTCAGTTTATATGACACAGGATTTGGGTACTGCCGTACAGCGATTTGCCGATTATGACATTGACCAACATGTTTATGTTGTTGGAAATGAGCAGGATTACCATTTTAAAGTACTGTCGCTTATTTTAAAGAAGATGGGGTATGAATGGGCTACACAGCTGTTTCACCTTTCTTATGGCATGGTAGAATTGCCATCAGGTAAAATGAAATCAAGGGAAGGTACTGTGGTTGATGCCGATGATTTAATCGACACCATGATTAGTACAGCTGCAAAGGCTTCGGCTGATTCTGGTAAACTTGAAGGAATGAGTCAGTCTGATATCGCGTATGTACATAATATTGTTGCACTCGGGGCGCTAAAGTATTTTATACTTAAAGTCGATCCCAAAAAGAATATGCTCTTCAATCCCGAAGAGTCCATTGATTTTAACGGCAATACAGGGCCGTTTATTCAATACACTCATGCACGCATACGCTCATTGATGCGGAAAGCAGATGTAGAAAACCAACTACCGCAATTCCCGTTAAGCATAGATTTGCAACCGAAAGAGCAAGAGCTTATTCAGCAATTTGGGCATTTTCCTAATGTGGTAGCCGAAGCGGGCAAAAGTATGAACCCCGGCTTTGTAGCCAACTATTTGTTTGACCTTGTTAAAACCTTCAATCAGTTTTATCATGATCATTCTGTGCTGAATGAGACCGATGAAGATGTTCGGAATCTGAGGTTAAGCCTTTCATGGCAAACCGGACAAATTATAAAAAATGGCATGTGGTTGCTGGGCATTGATGTGCCGGAGCGGATGTAAGTTAATCGCTTAACCAGATTTCAAGGGCTTTTTCTGCCTGTTTTTCAAGCATGAGGGCGCCATTTATCACTTTAGCTCCATGTTTTTTACCCAGCTTCATAAACGAAGTTTCAGCTGGGTTATAGATCAGGTCAATTAAGGTATGCTCTTGCGTTATTCCCGCTTCAGGAATTGGTAAAACATTTTCTATATCAGGGTGCATACCCACCGGCGTTGTATTTATTAATAAGTTGTACTTCCTAATTGTTTCGGGTGTAAGGTCCTTGTAGTGGAGTCCTGATTTGTTGCGTGTTACAACTTCAAAAGTTATGTTTTTATTCATAAGTGCATGCTTAACTGCCTGGGCAGCACCTCCGTCCCCAAAAATAAGGGCGTTTTTATTTTGTATGCGATATTCCTCCAGGGTTTGCTGGAATCCATAGATATCGGTATTATAACCTTCGAGTTCATATAGGGCTCCTTTTCGCTTAACCTTAACTGTATTCACGGCGCCAATACCAGTTGCAACAGGCGATAATTTAGTAAGCCGGTTAAGTATTTGGTTCTTGTACGGTATGGTTACATTAAATCCAATTAAATCCTTATGCTTTTTAAGTAGTTGGGGTAATTCGTCAAGTGATTTCAGGGGGAACAGTTCATATTTGATTTCCTTTAAATCAGGCGTGGACAATAGCCGCTCGAAGATAGCCGGTGAATGGCTATGCGAAAGCGGATACCCTATGAGCCCTAAACGTTTTAGCATCATTATTTTGTTAATCTTTTTGCGAAAAATTCAAATCCCCAAATAACCATAAAACCGATTACAGCGAATAATATGGCATATCCCAAAAAAGACGGTGATCCACTTATTTGCTCATAAGCATGTGGTCCCACATTCTTTTCAACCAGAGGTACTATTTCATCATGCCTGTTTACGTAGGTTTCAACTGTTTTTTTCCATGGCCATACTTTGTTTAGTGATCCAATCATGAATCCGGCCAGCACCGAAATTGTAATGTCATGAAAACGATGTAACAGGTAAGAAAGCAGGTTAGAAAAAGATAAAATTCCAATGATTGCACCAACTCCAAAGATGGCAATTATTGTTATGTCGAGCTGACTGATTGCTCCAATAATGTATGCATATTTTCCCAATAATAGTAAAATAAATGCACCTGAAATGCCCGGGAGAATCATAGCACAAATGGCCAATGCACCCGAAAACATAACAAACCACCAGGTTTCAGGTGTTTGGGCAGGCGTTAAAACTGTCACGAAATATGCAACTATAGTTCCGGCTATCACAGCTATAACCTCGGAAAGTTCCCATTTCTTAATTTTTTTGAGAATGGTGATGGCAGAAGCAATGATGAGGCCGAAAAAGAATGACCACACCATAACAGGGTAAGTGCTCAGGAGCGTTTCTAATATTTTGGCCAATGAAAAAACACTTAAAAAAACGCCTGCAAAAACACTAACCAGAAACCATCCGTTTATGTGTTGCCAGAAGCTTTTAACCCCATCCTTAAACAGCAGTTTAACGGCTTGTGCATTGATTGATTTTATAGAATCTACAAGTTCTTCATAAATGCCGGTTATAAGGGCAATTGTACCGCCCGACACACCTGGCACTACATCGGCAGCTCCCATTAATGCACCTTTTAGCAGATTAGTGATATATTTCAACATTATTTTAAGGTTTAGGTATAAAAATGCCGGAAAAGCATAAACTTATCCGGCAGTTTTCTTTATTTATTGGTCCTATTTTTTGTAGTTGATAAAAGGTTCCCACAGTTTTTCATTGTAAACAGATCTTTCGTAACGATCTATTTCTTCAATAGATGAAGCATGTTGTGTGGTGTAAATCATCTCTTCCATAAAGTTGGGTGCTCTGCGCACGCCTTCGCCAACATTAATCATTACGGTTTCGCCATTTTTGATAATGCCCTGATGTAATGATTCAAAGAACCCACCTACAGCAATTGCAGATGCCGGACCGATTTGAATGTGTTTGATGTAAGCAGTGAGTCTTGAGATATCGGCAATCATTTTTTCATTGAATTCAATGATCTCACCATTACTTTTTTTCGTAAGGCTTCCAATTATCGGGTATGTTCCGGGTTTTCCGGTTGCCAGTGTTGGTACTTTAGTCACCGGGTTCTCAAGTGTAGGGTAATCATTTTCCCAACCCTCAGGGAAACCGTTCGATTTGGCTTTGTCCCATGCCATACGCATTGGCGCACAATGGTCTGGCTGAACCATTATAAATCGTGGTAATTTAATTTCAAGTTCTGAGCCTTTCAGGTCATTCACTGCTTTATCTATGGCTATAGGCCCTGTACCTCCACTGAGCGCTTGAATATAAACGTCAGGCATTTTGTTTATTTGGCGAAGCCATTCAAATACCATGGTCTTTTTTGCCTCAACACGCAGCGGGTCTGTATTTCCACCTGATAGTAATATGCCGTATTTTTCTGAATATTGCGCTGCTATTTCTTTGGCTTTGGCATAGTCGCCTTTAACCCGCACAACGCGCTGACCATAGGTATTTACCTCTGCTTCATTTGCTTTTAGTGCATCTTGTGGAATAAATACTGTAAGCGATATACCTGCTTTTGCTAAATAATGGGCAAATGCATTTGCTATGTTACCGGTACTGGCCACGGCATACTCTTTTATACCGTTTTCTTTTAAAGCGGAGGCTGCAACAGCTGCTGCTACATCTTTAAAAGTACCTGTACCGGGGTTCATATCATTCCGGTAAGCTACAACTTCGCAGTCAATTCCGTATTGTTTCTTTGCAAAATCGGCAAGGAAATCCCAGTTTTCAACCGGAATTACACCTTCTCCTGAGGTGATGATATTTTCGCGATCATTTATTGGTAAGAAATCGAAATAGTGAAAAACATTTTTCGCTTTTCCGTTCTGTTCATTAATAAATGCTTTAACATTATTTATATCTTCGCTATATTCAGCATACACAACTTTATGTCCACACTTGGGACATTTCTGCATGTTGCTAAACCATTCGCTCAGGTCTTTTACTACATATTGGCACTTTTCGCACCGAAGTTGAAATTTCCGATTTTCCTTCATTTTATATTGTGTTTACTAATATTACTTTATCATTAAAGTCCTTCATATAAATTGACGAGCTTTTTAACAGCGTCAAAGCTAAGTATTTTTGGGTAAAAATATACAAAGTTGTTAAAGGCTTCCTTGTCTTTTTTGAGTCCGCTTTCAATTTTATTTAACCCGTCAGTGAGCTCCTCTTTTTCAACTAAAGCTGCTCCCCATAAATAATAAAAAGCCGGGTCACGGAATGTTTCTAACGCCGTTTCACAAAGCTCTATTGTTTCCTGGTACTCTTTTAATTCAAAATGGCACTCAGCAAGGTGTACACGGGCTTTTTCATCAAAGGGGTCAAGTTTTATTACCTTTTTATATGATTTCACTGCATATGTCAGGTATTTCATGCTCTGCTGAATGGTAGCGAGTCTTAACCAGAATAGCGGTTCTTCAGGGTCTATTTTTATCGCTTTTCTTACGTAAACCAGGCTTTCGGTAATTTTATTTTCGTCGTAATAAATTTCTCCTATTCCAAACCATGCATCGGCAAAGTCAGGGTCCAGGCTCAGGGTTTTTTCAAAGTTTAGCATGGCCTGGTCTTTTTGGCCTGTTTGGTAGTAACTTTCTGCCAGGTAAAAGTAGGCATGCAGGTTTTTACCTTCGTGCGATATAAGCTCTTCGAGGTAATTTATGGCCTTGTCATATTGTTCATCACGACTGTAAATGAGAGCAATACTAAAGTAAGCCGAGGCGTATTCGGGCTCTATGGCAGCTGCAAACTCGTAGGCGTCCAGTGCCATTTTAGTGTCGTTTTTATACTCATAAAGGTTCCCCAATTGGTGCCAAATCATTTCGTTAAACGGATCGCGATCAAGATATTTATCAAACTCCTCAATGGCGTGGGAAATTTGGTTTAATTCTTTGTAACAGGTACCTAAATCAATGAGCGCTTCGAAATCGTACTGGTCTATTTCAAGTACCTGATGTAAGTAATTTACAGCACTATGGTACTCTCCCTTATCCATCAGGTCATCTGTAATCATGTATAGAAGCGAAATTTTTTCGTCGATCTCAGCAAGTGTGAGAGCCGAATCGAAGTATCTGATGGCTTTGTTGAGTTTATCTGTTGCCAGTTGTAATTTTCCCAAATAGTAATAAATCTCAGCATCCGCTTTATTGGTGTTTAGCAGATCTTTGAGTATGTTTTTGGCGCGCTTGAAGTTTTGTGTAATGATTGAAAACTGAGCATCTTTAAGAATTAATTCTTCTGCATTAGGGTGTTGTTTTAACCCAATTTTAAGTGCTTGCTTGGCTTTCTCTTTTTGGTTGGTGTCAATCAAATAATTAATTATCTCAGTGAATATTTCCACATCAAAATACTTTGCTCTTTCAAGCGTCAGCATTTCATCGAACTGCTTTAAAATATCACTAAAATCCTCATTATAATTGAATTTATCTGGTATATGCATCATATTCGGCAAGTAGATTAAAAATCGTTTTGCTCATTTTAAAAATGAGGACAAAGGTGCGAAAAAAATGTGTAAACACCTAACTATTAAAACCTGTGTTCCTTGCGCAGAAGATCGTTAATGGTTTTCACCGGATTAAACGTTTCCATTGGTACTTCGACAAAAATTGTAGTCCAGTTTGCCATAGCGCCATTCCATAATCCAGGATGCTCAAGTGCTTTTACAGGCTTACCTTTCATCGTTTTGTGCGAAATAAAACCAGTTTCCGGATCAGCATATTTGTCAAGATCAAATTTATTGCCTTTAAAGTCTTTGGTTGAGCAAGCAATGTCAACAGGGTTGAAATGTGTGGCAGCCTCAAAAACCTTCATTTGAGTTTTGTCCTCTTTGTCAAATTGTGAACTTTCCACAATCTGAAGGCTTTCTTCTTCATTAACATCTTTTACCCAAAACGGACCTCCACCTGGTTCATCTTCATTCTTTACCATTCCGCAAACTCTGAAGGGACGGTTTAATTTCTCAATCAGGTACTTAATTTTTTGTGGCTTATCATAGCTTTTAAAATCATTCGGAATATCAATATTCAATCTTTGATTGGCAAAATTGGCAATTTTTGTAACATAAGCGTCTTTCAACTCTGCATTGCTCGTAAGCTTTTCCAGGTAATGATTGATTTTATCTTTAAAATCCAATAAAACGCCACCAAGTAGTTCTTTGTATTCAACAGTAACCGGCTTTAAACGATCGGTTACTATATTGTCGATGTTTTTTATGAAAATTAAATCGGCATCTATTTCATTAAGGTTAACCAATAATGATCCGTGGCCACCAGGTCTGAATACAAGGTATCCCTCATCGTCCCTGACCGGTTCATTTTTCATGGTTACAGCAATGGTGTCGGTATGTGCTTTTTGAACTGATAAATCAATGTTGAATTTAACATTGAAACGCTCTTCATATGTGGGGATTATTTCATTTATGTGTTTTTCAAACGAATCATAAAATTCCGGCGAAACTGTAAAGTGAATATTGACTTCTTTGTTGGATTTGGCATACATGGCACCTTCAACTAGATGTTCCTCAAGTGCAGTGCGCTCTTCGTTTTTGTACTTATGGAATTTGATTAATCCTTTTGGATAATTCCCATAGTTGAGGCCTTTCTCTGATACTATAAGGTTGAGGGCTCCTACATAGTCTTTTTTATTGAATTTACTTTCGATGCAGTCTCCTTTTTCGGAACAAATTTGTTCTAAGTCGTCATAAAAAGCAAAATCATGGATATGCTCGCAAAGGAAATACACTGAATTTGGTCCGCGATCTGTTAAAAGTTCCAAATATTTTTGTTCTGAACCGTCATAGGCTGCAAGTATCTCAAATATTTTTTTGAACATGCGGCTTGCAGCCCCGCTTGCAGGAACAAATTTACATATCTTGGCGTTTTTTTGTTTCTTCTGATAGAGGCTTCTCAACTTTTCTTTATCCTCTTCGCCATATCTGTTGATACCCTTTTCCGGAGTTGCCGGCGCTATAATATTCAGTTGTGGATAGCTGGTCTTAAACCTTTCCAGTTGTTGCTTAACTATTTGGGCATTCATGCCTTTTTCCTGCAGTTGTTGTTTATCCTTATCTGTGAGCATAACCAATTAGATTTATAGGATTTCCATGAGAATCAAAAATAATCATATTTTTAATAATTTGGCAAATTATAAGGTTTTTACCTTTTAAAGCCTTTTTAAGTGTTTGTATTGGAGGGTTTTCGGAACTTGTTTGCATATTCAGTCCAGATTATGCCTGTAACAATAAGCACCAGTCCTCCAATGGTGGAGAGCAGGATGGGCTCATGTAAAAACGCGTTTATAAATACCAGCGACAAAAAGGGTGAGAAATAAATGTAATGGCTTATTTTATCGGTTGAAGATGCCAGCTGCAAAGCTTTGAGCCAAATCACAAAGGTAAGGGCCATCTCGAATAATGCTGCGTATATTGCTGCCAGGCTGCCTTGAAGTTGCGGAACTGGCAATCCATCTGTCAGTAATGTGTATGGCACCATTAAAACGATGGCAGATGTGAAGTTTAACCATATTTGCTGAATTGGGTGTGTGTTTGAAAGCTTATTTACAATCCAGTACGAGGCCCAAATTAAACTGCTACCAACAGCAAGCAAAATTCCGGTTAGGTTAACTTCAAGAGCTGAATGCATGCTGCCATAAGAAATAACGAATACTCCGCCAAATGAAATCAGCATACCCCAAAAGACCATCGGTTTAAAAGCCTGGCGCAAAAAGATGGAGGAAAAAATTACCAGTACAAGCGGCCATGTATAGTTCAATGATTGCGCAATTTGTGCAGGTAGCTGGTTGTATGCGTGAAACAGTACCAGGTAGTAAGCAAAAGGATTTAATATGCCTCCAGCCAGTGCGAGGTATTTGCTGCGCTTATCGACTTTTATTTTCCATTTTCCGGTACTCAGTATAATAATGGTAAGTATTACCCATGCAATGATGATTACCCAGCATAGAAACTGCGTTGGAGTAAGTTGCTCAAGTCCGAATTTAAAGGCAGTAGCTACTGTTGACCAGAAAAATGTAGCCAGAAGAGCCAGTAAAGTAGCTTGTTTATTGTTTGATAAGTTCCCCATTGCACATAATTTTAACACAAAAAAACAAGATAATCCCGGAAATCCATCAAGGTTATATTAAAACATTGATATTTAACATATTTTTTTTCGTCTCTTTTTTAGAATTTTGCCCCGCAATTGGCCAAAAATTGTTATCTTTGGGCATTTATGGAATGCAAGTTAAAATACTGATTTACAATGGATTTAATTACAACAATTAAGGAAAAAGCGAAAGCGAATAAACAAAGGATAGTTTTACCGGAAGGCACAGAAGCCAGAACACTTGAAGCAGCCAATATTTTGATAAAAGAGGGTATTGCTGATATAATATTGTTAGGAGATGTAGCAAGGATTAAAGCAATGGCACAAGAAGCTGGTTTTTCTGAAATAGGAAAAGCACAAATTGTAGATCCTAAAGACCATCCTAAGAAATCAGAATATATTGATGCCCTTGTAGAAATTCGAAAAAAGAAAGGGCTTACCAAAGAAGAGGCTGAAAAGTTACTGAATGATCCATTGTATCTTGCAGTAATGATGATAAAACAAGGCGATGCAGACGGTGAAGTAGCTGGAGCAGACAATGCTACAGGAGACGTATTGCGCCCCGCTTTTCAGATTGTAAAAACCAAACCCGGCATCAGTGTTGTGTCTGGTGCATTTTTTATGATTTTGCCCGATAAAACATATGGCGAATCAGGTATTTTAGTTTTTGCCGATTGCGCAGTTCATCCCAATCCTACAGCTAAAGAACTTGCCGAAATTGCTGTGGCAACAGGAGAAACAACAAAAGCAATAGGCGGTTTTGAACCTCGAATTGCGATGCTATCATTTTCTACTAAAGGAAGCGCCAAAAATGAAATGGTCGATAAAGTTGTTGATGCTACAAAAATGGCCCAGGAAAAAGCTCCGGACCTGAAAATCGATGGTGAGCTACAATCTGATGCGGCCATTATTCCCGCTATTGGTAATAAAAAGGCACCGGGTAGTGAAATTGCAGGTAAAGCAAATGTATTGGTATTTCCTACATTAGAAACGGGTAATATCACATACAAACTTGTGCAGCGCCTGGCGGGCGCGGAAGCGATTGGTCCGGTCTTGCAGGGCATGGCTGCACCGATAAACGATTTGTCACGTGGCTGCTCGGTAAGCGATATTGTAAATCTGGTTGCTATTACAGTAAATCAGGCTGCCAGCGAAAAACAATAATTTAAATTAAATAGCCCAATTAAAAGGGATGTATTGCAAAAAAATCAGAATAATATAATCGAATGGCAGATTGGTGTTTTGTTACACCTACTGCCATTTGGTATTTAATACTAAAACATAAAAATTCAAGCCGTATGTCGGAAATAAAAGTTGAACCTATTGAAAAATATGGTTTAAGCGCAAAATCAAAACCCAAAAGCCAGTTTTCAACCATTGGAATAGTTGGTTGCGGTAATACTGGTCAGCGAATAGCACTGATGGTTGCAGGAAAAGGTATTGAAGTCGTTTTTCTTGAGTTAAGTCAGGCTAAAATAGATCAGGCCTTCGCAGAAATAACCGAAGAGCTCGACCATCAGATTAATCATTGGGGTATGACAGAGGGAGATAAGAGAAGTATCTTATCACGTATTAAAGGTACCCTGGATTATGCTGATTTTCAGAATTGCGATCTCGTTATAGAATCGATTTTATCACGTACACGTGAAGAATCTGTAGATATCAGAAAAGAGGTCTTCAGAAATATTGAAAAGCATGTTTCTCCTCACGCAATTATTGCAACAAATTCTACTACACTTGTCATTACTGAGTTGGCAGCGGAGCTGGAACATAAAGACCGGTGTATTAGTCTGCATATTTCAACTACTGCGCCTGAGGCCAGTATAATTGAAATAGTAAAAGGATTGCATACATCCGATGAAATTTGCGAGGATGTAAGACGTTTTGCGAAACTAATTGGCAAAACTGCGATTCCTGTACAGGAATCTCCGGGATTGGTAACAGCCCGTTTGGCAGTATCTTTCATCAGTGAGGCTTGCGATGTACTCATGGAACGCGTGAGCGATATGGAAAGTATTGATTTCAGTATGCGTAATGGTCTGGGGCTGCCTTTAGGACCTTTCGAGATGGCAGATAAAATAGGCCTCGATCGCGTAATACGATGGATGGATAACCTTTACGAAGAATTTGGAGACTACAAGTATAAACCATCACCAATACTGAAAAGGTTGGTTCGTGCAGGTTATCTTGGCCGTAAAACGCATAAAGGATTTTATGAGTATGATGAGAATGGCCAGAAGCTTAAAAAAAATATTATTGAAGCCAGTACCGAAAAATAAATTATAAACATCAGAATTTCAGCCCTTGGTAAGATTACAGCAAGAAATGCTAAAGTCTTTATAAATTGATCTTTCTAAGGCATGAAATCAAAAAAATAATCAAATGAAAGTCTTAGTTTTAAATTGCGGAAGTTCATCTATCAAATTCCAGCTCCTGGAAATGACTACCGAAGAACTAATTATTAAAGGTATTGTTGAAAAAATTGGTTTAAAAGGTTCTTTTCTTAAAAGTAAGCGTAATGATGGCGACGAGGTGAAACTAGAAGGTGAAATCCTTGATCACCAAACCGGAATTGAATATATTCTTGGAGTGCTAATTAGTAAGGAACACGGTTCTATTAAAAGCCTTGATGAAATTGGAGCAGTGGGCCACAGAGTAGCTCATGGTGGCGAACATTTCAAAGAAAGTGCACTGCTGACAGAAGAGGCAATAGGCAAAATAGAGGAGTGTGCTGAACTGGCACCCTTGCACAACCCGGCCAACCTTAAAGGAATTTATGCCATTCAGTTATTAATTCCCAATGTAGAACAAGTTGCTGTTTTTGACACATCTTTCCATCAAACCATGCCAGCTCATGCCTACATGTACGGAATACCACAAGCACTTTACGAAAAGTACGGTATTCGCCGTTACGGATTTCATGGAACAAGCCACCGGTTTGTTGCACAGGAAACATGCAAGATGCTCAAGATTAAAATGGAAACCCACAAAATTGTAACCTGCCATTTGGGTAATGGTGCTTCTGTTGCTGCTATAGATCGAGGTCAGTCAATAGATACTTCAATGGGTTTCACTCCTCTGGAAGGCCTAATTATGGGAACTCGTTCAGGCGATTTGGATGTAGGTGCTTTTATGTTTATCATGGAAAAAGAGGAAATTGGACTAAAATCTGCCAATACATTAGTAAATAAGCACAGTGGTATGGTTGGTTTAACTGGAGTTAGTTCAGATATGCGAACCATCGAAGAAGCTGCCGAAAACGGAGATGAACGGTGTGCTAATGCTTTAAAAGCCTACGATTATCGCATCAAAAAATATATAGGGTCATACACAGCAGCTATGAACGGGCTTGATGTACTCATTTTTACAGGTGGAATAGGCGAAAACGCCGACACAACACGCCGTGGTGTTGCCAGTGATTTAGAGTACCTTGGAATAAAAATCGATCCTGAGAAAAACGACGGTTTGCGCGGTAAGCCAACAGTAATTAGTACCGATGACTCCAGGGTAAAAGTTGTTGTTATGCCAACAAACGAAGAGTTGGTAATTGCCAAGGATACTGTAAATATTGTGGAAAATAAATAACGTAAAACTCAATATATAATGATTAAGAAGCTCGATCAAATGTTTGATGCCCTGAAAAATCAGGACAGGAAAAAACTAGTTGCTGCCTGGGCCAACGATGCACATACAATCGGTGCTGTAAGCGAAGCTATTGATAAAGGTATAGTCGATGGCATATTGGTAGGCGATCAACAAGTTATTAAACAAACATGTGAAAGCGAAGGAATTGACATCAGTAAATTCACTATTGTGCACGTCGATACTGACGTTGAAGCTGCCAATAAATCAGTAGAAATGGTGGCCAATGGAGATGGCGATGTACTTATGAAAGGCCTTCTGAGTACTGATAAATATATGCGGGGTATTCTGAATAAAGAATATGGTTTACTCCCTCCGAAAGGTATTCTGAGCCACGTTACCGTTATCCAGAATCCAAAATACCATAAACTTCTGATTGTGGGGGATGTTGCTGTTATTCCGCAGCCAGACTTAAAACAAAAGATTGCCATAACCAACTACCTGATTCACGCAGCCAAATCATTAGGTGTAGAAAAACCAAAAGTTGCAGCTATATCTGCTTCGGAGCAGGTTATTGCTGATTTGCCGTCCTCATCTGAAGCTACTATTCTGGCAAAAATGTCGGAACGTGGCCAAATTAAGGGGGGTATTGTCGAGGGCCCATTAGCACTCGATCTTGCTGTTGATAAAGCATCAGCTCAAGTCAAAAAAATCGATAGCGAAGTGGCCGGCGATGCGGACTGCCTGCTTTTTCCGAATATTGAATCAGGAAATGTTTTTTACAAAACAAGTACGAAATTATCTGACACAGAACTGGGTGCAGTAGTGGCAGGAGCAAAGGTGCCGGCTGTATTGTCATCGAGGGGTGACAGTACGCAGACCAAATTGTACTCTATTGCCCTGGCGGCCTTGATGTCAAAATAATAAAATTGTAAACAGGGACTTCTTCGGAATTCCCTGTTTGCTTTTAAAAGTGCAGCTTATGAAACCAATCCGAAAACTCGACCAAATGGTTGAGTATTTAAAAAGCAAAGGAGAAAAAAAACGCATAGCTGTGGCCAATGCACAGGATACAAATACCATTGGAGCTTTAGCAGAGGCTGTGAAAAACGGTTTTGCAGAAGCATTAATGGTTGGCCCTAAAAGCGAAATTGAAAGCGCAGCAAGGCAACAAAATATTGATCCCGGTATTTTTCAAATCATTGATATTAAAGATGAAACTGAGGCCACATTTCATGCAAGAAAACTTGTTAAAAATGACGAGGCAGATGTATTAATGAAAGGGCTCGTAGGGACAGATAAGTTTTTAAAGGCAGTTCTTGATAAAAAAGACGGGCTGTTGCCACCAAAAGCTGTGATGAGTTATGTGTGTGCAATTGAATTGCCTAAATATCACAAACTTTTGTTTGTTACCGATACTGCAGTATTACCCTTTCCCGATTTGAAACAGAAGGTGGCCATGCTTAATTATAGCGTCCAAATGGCCAATAAGTTTGGTGTTGAAAAGCCCAAGGTAGCCCTTATTGGAGCATCTGAAAAAGTTAGCGAAGGGTTTCCCAATAGTATCGATTATGCTATGATTAGCAAAATGGCTGAGCGTGGGCAAACCAAACCATGCATTGCCGATGGCCCGCTGGATGTGTTTTTGGCATGCGACCCCGAAAGTGTAAAAATAAAAGGAGTAAACACGCCCGTAGGAGGTGATGCTGATGTGCTTTTATTCCCAACACTGGAGGCATGCAATAGTTTTTATAAAGGTTTAATGTTGTTTGGCGGTGGTGAACTGGCCGGACTAATCCAGGGCACAGAAAAACCCGTTGTTGTAATGTCGAGAAGTGAAAGTGCGAAATCAAAGTTTTATTGTGTGGCCCTTTCATGTTTAATGAGCGAAAATAATTAGTAAAAAACCAAATAGATATGGATTGCTGTTACAGAATTCTGGCTATCAATCCCGGATCAACATCCACAAAGATAGCCGTTTATGAAAACGACAAATCGTTATTCCTCAAAACCCTAAGGCATAATTGCGACGAACTCGAAAAATTTGAGAAAGTTGCTGATGAATTTCAGTTCAGAAAAGATATCATTCTGCAAGAACTTGCTAATGCCGAAATAGAAATAGAATCATTAAGTGCTATCGTCGGACGAGGCGGACTAATAAAGCCTGTTGAAGGTGGTTGTTATGTTGTGAATGATAGGATGATAGAAGATTTAAAAAAGGCTGAGCGCGGTGAACACGCCTCAAACCTGGGTGCATTGATTGCACACAACATTGCCCGGGAAGTGAAAGATGCACAGGCATTTATTGCCGATCCTGTGGTTGTTGATGAATTACAGGATGTGGCACGTTTTGCTGGTCACCCAAAGTTTGAACGGAAATCTATTTTCCATGCACTCAACCAGAAAGCAATCGGAAGAATTCATGCCCGTTCAATGCACAAAAAATATCACGATTTGAATTTTATCGTTGCGCATATGGGTGGCGGTATTTCAGTTGGTGCACATCGTAAGGGTAAAGTAATAGATGTGAATAACGCCCTTGACGGAGAAGGTCCTTTTTCACCCGAACGTACCGGAACACTACCTGCTGGTGATTTGGCCAAACTCTGCTTTAGCGGCGAATTTACCCTTGAAGATGTGAAAAAAATGATTAAAGGGAAAGGCGGATTAGTAGCCTATATGGATACAAATGATGCCTATAGCGTAGAGAAAGCAGCTGGCAGTGGTGATGAAAAAGCGAAAATTGTTCAGGATGCAATGTGCTATCAGGTAGGCAAAGCAATAGGAGAGATGTCGGCTGTACTAAAAGGAGAAGTCGACGCCATATTACTGACCGGAGGAATTGCACATAACAAATATTTAGTTGATTATGTGCGCGAAATGGTGGGATTTGTTGCCCCGATTGTAGTTTATGCCGGAGAAGATGAAATGAAGGCGCTGGCAACAAATGCTTTATACGCACTAACAAACGAAATTGAAATAAAAGAGTATAAATAATAAGTTTATATAACCAGTTCAATAAAACCAACCAGCTAGTGCATTAATTTTTAATGTGCTAATTTTAAAAGACTGTAAACAAATTGCAAAGGGGTCTGTTTAAACGACAGCCCCTTTTTCATTATGATGCATTTGTAAGTAGAACTAAAATTGCACAGTTAGGGAAAACTAAAGGTGTGTTTATCGGAATTATTTGTTAATTAATCGAAAAAGACTGTAGGGTAGTCAAATGCAGGGCAAATAATTTTTTTCTTAATAATTTGTTTGTAAATTTGTACGAAACAGATGCAAACTTAGAGTGTCAATAATCTGTTAATGATTGTAGGGGGTTGATATTCAATAGTTTAAGATTTACTTATGAGTTCAAATACAAGATACTATCTTGATCCACATACATTAACCTATAAACCTGTAAAGAAAAACAGGAAACTTTTTTATAGAACAACCCTCTGGGTATCTTCTATAATTTTTGTCTTATCCATAAGCGCATTTATATTTTTAAATAGCTATCGCTTAACTCCCCATGAATGGATACTTTCCAAGCAAAATGAAAGATTAGCCGAAGAAATTATTGAAAAGAAAGATGCTATTTTCGCTTTGCGCGATACCTTGGTAGATATAGAAGAGAATGATGATATAATTTACCGCCCATTTGCCGAAATAAAGCCTATTCCCAAAGATATAAGGGAGGCAGGTTTTGGTGGTGTTGATCGCTACCGTGAATTTGCAGGAATGGAGTATGCCGACGATTTAAGTTCAGTGTTCCGGGAGTTTGATAAGCTTAAAAAGCAAATAGAAATACAAAAAAAATCATTCAATGAGGTTGAAAGTTTGGTGCAATATATTGATGAGTTTTATGCAGCAAAACCCGCAATAAGACCAATATCACAAAAAGACGAGATTTATATTTCTTCATACTATGGCAGAAGACTGCATCCAATTTATAAACGATGGAAAATGCACCATGGAATCGATTATGCGGCGCAAATCGGTAGTCCCGTTTACTCCACAGGTAAAGGCATCGTTAAAGCAGCTTATTATGCCTCAGGCTACGGCAAGGTAGTCAAAGTGGACCATGGGTTTGGTTATCTTTCAATTTATGCTCACCTTAATAAATATATTGTTAAGAAAGGTGATACCATAGGCAGAGGGCAGTTAGTTGGTTATGTGGGGAACACCGGTAGCTCAACCGGGCCACACCTTCACTATGAAATTAGAAAAAACAATCAAACCCAAAATCCGTTATATTTTTATATGGACGATCTGGAACCATATGAATATGACAGGATCGTTTCTAAATAGGCGTTTTGTACAACCTCTAAATTACTGCTGCATATGGAGAAAAAATTTATCGAAAGGTATGGTAGCCTTAAAAAGATAGAACCATTGAAATCTATCACCGACGACGCTGTGTTGCCAAATACACTTGCGTTTGAATGCCCTTCCCCTTTTCCTGGTTATTACGGTTCAAAGCCAACAGAAGAAATTCCACTATATGTTTATTTTATTTTGGATGGGTATCTGCATTTGGAAGATTTGTTACTGATTAAAGAAGATATTAAAAAGGTAGTGGATTTTGACTTTCATGCTACCATTTGTGCGCTTGAGTTTTTTGACGAAACCTTCAACGCGATAAGAGTCAGGCATGTAGAAGATTATTCTAAATTGCGTAAGTTACAACAATTATTAGTTGAGCACGGAATCCATTTTCATAAGAAGTCCAGGAAGTACAAATACATTGAAGATGCATTTATACGAATTAAGAAATTTTTCCAATTGGAAGAAATAGAGCCTGGTCTCTTCTTCGACCTTGTAGAGCATGACCATGGTTATATCAAGATTGATCAGCATCTTGAGATGAATGATTTTCTTGAAATAGCCAGGCAGGTCGACTATAACCTGGACATTATTGATTACGATGCTGCTTTGGCCTCCTATTTTGAAGACTATAAAGTGCATGATATGATCAGAATTTATACCGAAAAGATCGGCAAAGAGCTGCTTCAAAATATAAAGGTCGAATATGAGAAGAAAATTAGGAAATTGTTGAGCTGAAAAACGTTAAAAAAGCTGCCCCCTAAAAGGAGCAGCTTTTTTTTTACTTCAAATGTCTCGTCCTGAAATAGCGTTACACAAAAAGTAATGTTATGAATGAAAAATCTGAAAGTAAGTATGTTAAAAGAACGCAAAAGGATTATTCTTACTCCTTTAAATTAGCAGTTGTCCAAGAGTTCGAATCTGGACAAATAAGCAAGGGAGAGTTAAAGCGTAAATATGGAATCCAAGGAGATTCCACCATAAGGAATTGGTTAGAAAAATATGGTACCTTTGATTGGGCTAATAAAACTCCAGGTACTATGCCAAAAACACCAGAACAAAAACTTTTGGAACTTGAACAGAAAGTACGCCTATTAGAAAAGCAGAAGAAAGAGTTGGAGCAACAAGTTGAGAAATCCGATAAAAAGGCCATACTTTTTGATATGATGATCGATATAGCAGAAAAAGAGTTTAACATACCGATCAGAAAAAAATCCTTACCCGGGCAATCGAAACCTACCAAGAAGAATACAAAGAAGCAATAGCTTCTACCTGTAGATTACTCGGGGTAAATAGGCAGGTTTATTACCGGGCCAAAAGGAAAGAAAAGAGCAGAAGGTTAGTAGCTCAACAAGTTGTTGAATTAGTTACTCAAGTTAGAGTTCAAATGCCCAAACTCGGAACCAGAAAGCTATATCATCTCCTTCGTCCACAACTTAAGGGTTTAGGTGTTGGCAGAGATCGATTATTTCAAATATTAAAAGCAAATTACATGTTGATAAAACCCCAAAGACAATACCATATTACAACAGACTCACATCATCATTTTCGAAAGCACAAAAACCTTGTTGAAGGTTTATATATTCACCGACCAGAGCAAGTCTGGGTGTCAGATATAACATATATTTGTACAAGAAAAAATCCAATGTATTTATTTTTAGTAACGGATGCATATTCAAAAAAAATAATGGGATATACCGTTTCTGAAAGTCTAGCTTCAAATGGAGCTTTATCAGCTCTTGAGTCGGCCTTGAAAAATAGAAATTATAAGGATAAAGTATTGATACATCATTCTGATAGAGGTCTTCAGTATTGTTGTCATGAATATCAAGATATGCTTAAAAAGCATAATATTAGATGTAGCATGACTGAAAAATATGACCCTTATCAAAATGCAATTGCTGAAAGAGTTAATGGTATATTAAAACATGAATTCATCAATGGCATAAGTATTATCGATAAAGAGCTTTGGAGGCTCTTTATCGATAACTCGATTGGTATCTATAATAGTCAAAGACCTCATTATTCCTGTTATATGCTAACTCCAGATCAGATGCACAAACAAAATGAAATTCAAATGAGAACATATAAAAAAAGTGAGAATGAAATTAATCCCATTCTCACTTAATATTGTATTTTTAATCCATTAAAACCTGTAACGGTTATTTAGGACTAGTCAACATTGTAATACATTATTTTTTCCTTTTTTCGTATTGAAAAAAGCTTATGAGCTCAATGAGTTGTTCAGCCTGGGAAGATAGTTCCTCAGCACTGCTCGAAAGCTCCTCGCTTGAACTGGCGTTTTGTTGCGCCACATTGTTTAGTTGCTGAACAGCTTTGTTTACCTCTTCAACACCACGTTTTTGTTCGTCACTTGCTGCAGAAATTTCTTTAACGAGTTCGGATGTTTTCTGTACTTCCGGCATCAGCTCATTCAATGAGTTTTCTGATTCTTCGGTAATTTTTAGGCTGTCTGAAGATAGTCCGATAATTTCATCTGCCGAGGCTTTACTTTTCTCAGCAAGTTTGCGAACTTCAGCAGCTACCACAGCAAAGCCTTTTCCGTGCTCGCCCGCTCTGGCCGCCTCTACTGCAGCATTGAGCGCCAGAATGTTGGTTTGTGCTGCGATATCGTTAATTACATTGATTTTTTCTGCAATCATACGCATCGATTCCAGGCTCTTGTGGCTCGATTCTGCCATTTGTTGCATGCTCTGATTCGATCTTTCTGATATCTTTTCTGTTTCTGCTGCATTGTTGGCATTTTGCTGTATGTTGGCTGTTACCTGCTCAATGGTCGATGAAACCTCTTCAATTGAAGATGCCTGCTCATTGGCACCCTGGGCTATTGATTGTGACCCTGAACTTATTTGATCGCTTGCAGAAGAAATTTCTTTGGCTCCTCCGTTGATGGAACTTACTATTTCGCGCAATTGTTTCACCATTTTTCGCATACTATCAGCAAGGTTGCCAACTTCATCGTTATTGTTTATGTCAAACTTAACCGATAGCGCTCCAGTGGCAATTTTGTCTGCTATATGAGAAATCCGAACAATTGGTTTTGCCAGTCTTCTTCCCAGAAATAGAGCGGCTGCAAATGTAATGATTAACAATACTACCAATGTTGAAATGAGCCAGGTCATAAGCTGTTGATACGATTTTTTTGTGTCTTCAACATAAGTGGCTAACGTTTCTTCTATATCGTCAATATAGTTTCCTGTACCTACAGCCCAATCGAAAGGTTCAAAATATAAACTGTATCCTCTTTTAGGTAGCGGTTCGTCAGATCCGGCTTTGGGAAACCAATAATCGGTATATCCGCCACCTGATTTTGCCGCGTCAATAATTTCGCGAATAAGGTATTTCCCATTTACATCCTGTAAATCCATTCGGTTCTTACCCTCTGCATCTTTTCCAAGCAATACCACATTTGTTCCGTCTGACCGGTCGGCCCAGAAATATCCTTCTTTACCGTAGCGTAACTCTCTCAAGATATTTGCACCAAGGATTTTGGCACTATCCTGACTTATTATGCCGCGTACACTTAGTTGATGAACCTGCTCCAGCATCGAGACAGCTGTTTCTACTTCAGATTTTATTAAGTTGTCATAATCTGTGTAGAGCAGTTCTCTTAATTGTTTTATATCCTTTTCATTCTTATTGGAAGAAATTATTCCGATAATGAGGCCTGAGACAAGCGCCACAAAAAGCGCACTTACAACGGCCAGCAGAATAATTTTGTTGGTTATTTTATTCATAACGAGCCTTTTTCTAGAAGAAATATCTTGCTGCCAGTATTATCCGGTGATTTACAGATTGCTCTGTTTCATCAAACACACCATATTCATCAGGATCATCAGTTCCATAATCTGCTGCATTATAAATGTATTCAAATCCAAACCGGAAGTGGTTTATGGTGTATGTAATACGGGGTGAGACTCTTAAGAGCTGACTTATGCTGCCGCCGCGTGTGTATGTGTTATCTAAATCGACTTTTTCTTCGGTTCCAAGGTTGCCGGTTAAGCCACCAAATATACCAACCTGTAAATTATCATTGGGTTTGTATGCCAGCTCTCCCCACACAGAAAATATTTTGTATGGCGTATATCCAAAATCGTTAACCTCCAGTGTATCTGACAATAATCTTCCATAGCCTCCAAGCATTACGTATTGGCTCATATTTTGGCCATAGCTGAATTTAGCCTGGGCTGTAAAGCGACCGGTGCTGTATTTTGCAAATGCATTAAAATTATAAGTGCCTATTGTGTTGTCGTTTAATCCATCGTTAGTTTCAACTCTCGGTTCGAGCATCATATAACCAGCTGTTATACCTACCTGGAATCCTTTCTTTTTACCTGCCAGTAATTGTACCTGCATATCTGGTACTGCAGCATCGCGCTGATCGTCGGAGGCATCGATTCCACCATTTATGTCAGATGTGGGACCTTTACTGAAATGATATCCGTGTCCTAATGCTGCAAAGGTGGCACGGAAGCCCGGTGTCAGGTTGTAGTCGAAACGAATTTGAGGTGCCCTGTTGAGTGGATTATATATTGCTGCTGCACCAAAAGCCACTACACGTGGGAATACTTCAGGCCCAAACATTGGGTGCCAATATTGACCCATTAGCAATGATGCTTTATCCCATTTTAATTTCATAAATGCATGCCTGATGCGAAACAGGTTTTTATAGTCTTCGGATGTACCAAAAAAGTCCCCTTCTATTTTTCCGGATGATTGAGCTCCTAATACCATTGGTCCTTTTACATTAACCCCAAGTCGTGATTGAAGTGCCAGCATCTCAAGTTGGCCGTTCGTGTTATTGTCGCCTTTTCTGCTTGGAAAAAGGTACAGTTCGGCATCTCGTGTTGTCACCGATTCGTAGGAGTCAAAAATAGATTCGTAATTGATGTATCCATACCATTTGACTACAGGCTTTTCATTTTCCTGTGCTTTTGCAAGATTAAAAAGACTTGCGAAAATTAAGAATAGTACAATGTGGTTTCTCATAAGAATATCAGTTTAATTTTGATCCAAAAATAAACTGAAATTTACTAAAAAATAATGGGTAAAAATACGCGATTCGGCAAAAGAAGAATAAAAGCTAAAACAATCTGATTGAGAATATGGTTTGAGCAAGATGGTCGCTAAAACTATTGTGTTTTTGCTTATACTTTTTTAATAACCTTTTGCCTTCTGCTTTAGCGTTTTGTTTTATTCTTGTGCGAATGGCTTTCCTGAATACTTTTTTCGATATTTTATTGTCGACTTGCTCAAAAATGGGCTTGTCGGAGAGCTGTATTTGTAGTATTTCTGATTTATTTTTTTCTTTTATATTAATTGTTGTAAGAAATTGCCAGTGCATTAGCCAGGGGGGTAAAGCATGTTTTTGTTCATTTATTTGGCTTAATTTATAAAGTGTTTCAGTGTTTTTTTTGTTAAATTGAAAAACCATAATCCTAAGCCACATAATATAACTACCGTTTGCTGAAGGGCCAATTTGGGCGAGTAGGCTATCTGTTTTTTCTATTTGTTTCAGGCTTAGACCTGTTTGCATAGCTGCCGTTTTATAATATCTTTCATGATAGGAGGCAATTGAATCGTTTGGGTAAAGCGCTTTCTGCAGCGAATAACAAATGTAGCTTTTTTGAGGAATGTTCATTTTATGGTAAAACCTGCCTGCCTCACTTAAAAAATGTCCATTATAGGTTCCTGTTGGATCATTTTTAATAATGTGAAAAAGCGTTTTTTCTACATCAAAAATATTTTGTTTCATTAATAATTTGTTGCTCTGGGTATTGATATGTTTCAGGTAGAGATATTCTGTTTTTGTGCTGAACTGGCCCAATGCATCAATTTCAAATGTCAGAATTAATATAATAATTATAAGGTATACATTTTTCATGACTTAAAATTTGTAAGTGAGCATTAAAGAAGGTACATAATTCTTTTGGCTGTAATTTCTTTGGCTCTTTTCCAACTGCAGCTTTATGCCATATTTATATCTAATCAGCTCCTGTTTTTTTTCGAGCCGGTATTTCCCATGTATCCAGTCGAACAGCCAGGAGCCCAAAATCAAGATCGAGGATGTAATAAATAAATTTTGATCTTGTTTCAGGTTGTTTTTGCCCGTAATTATATTTTCTGCCCTTTTGTCAAAAATAATCAGTCGGTATGCATTGATTGCTAATCCGGTATAGCCAGCAATTCGGAGCCCCAGTAATGTGTAGCCCACTGTGTTGTCTTTGGCTTTGAAGTGGATGTAGCCTGGTACAATTAAACTATATGGCATATCCATCATACGAATATTACGGGACAGAAGGCTAAATTCATCAGCAGTCATGTTTGCATTGATTCCTGGAGTTTTTATTTTATCATCCTGTAATCTGGGGTATATATCAAAATCCTGAGCGCTGCTCATTACTGATATAAAAGTGAAGATAATAATCCACAAGTGAAATTTTTCCTGAAACATCAAATTATTATTAGCATATGTTCATTTAATAGCTAGTCGAATAACAGATATGTTGCGGATAATGTTCACTAAAATTCTGCTTGTATAAGTTTCTTAATACAAAAAGTCGTTGTAAGGATACCTTTTGGTATGTATATCTTTAACTTTTTCGTAAAGCATCTCTTTCAACTGATCGATATTGGTTCTTTCTTTGGCGGAAATAAATATACAGGAATCATTATTTTTCGCCATATAGCTACGCTGAAGTTCATCCAATGTCCAGTTTTCGCGGGTGCGCTCTGTAAGGTCGTCGTCGTCTTTAGCTGTGTAGGTGTACTGGTCAATTTTATTGAATACAAGGTGGGTGGGGGTATCTGTACAGCCTATTTCGTTTAGCGTAGTTTCAACTACATCAATTTGTTCTTCGTGATTCGGGTGCGATATATCCACAACATGCAGCAGGATGTCTGCTTCGCGAACTTCGTCAAGTGTTGATTTAAATGCCTCTACAAGTGTGGTTGGGAGTTTCCTGATAAAACCAACGGTATCTGACATTAAGAACGGTAAATTACCAACAACTACTTTTCTAACGGTTGTGTCGAGTGTGGCAAATAGCTTATTCTCGGCAAAAACTTCCGATTTGCTGAGCATATTCATTAATGTTGATTTCCCCACATTGGTATAGCCTACAAGGGCCACCCGAACCATTTTGCCCCTATTCTTACGTTGGGTAGCCATTTGTTTATCAATTCTACTCAATTGATCTTTAAGCCGCGCAATTTTATCTCTAATAATCCTACGGTCGGTTTCAATTTCGCGCTCACCAGGTCCGCGCATTCCAATACCACCTTTTTGTCGTTCGAGGTGGGTCCATAAACCGGCAAGTCTTGGAAGTAAGTATTGATACTGAGCCAATTCTACCTGTACTTTTGCATGTGCCGTTTGTGCCCTTTGTGCAAAAATGTCTAGTATGAGGTTGGTGCGGTCTATTACACGGCCTTTAATAGACTTTTCGATATTGCGTATTTGCGATGGAGAAAGTTCATCGTCAAAAATGACCATGTCTATTTCATGCTCCTCCATGTAATTCTTAATATCATTGAGTTTTCCCGATCCAATAAATGTTTTCGGATTGGGCGTATCCAGTTTCTGTGTAAACTGTTTCTTTGGTTCAACACCTGCCGTTTTGGCTAAAAAAGCCAATTCATTCAAATATTCTTCTGTCTGCTCCTCCGTCTGATGCTGGCTTATTATTCCTACCAATACGGTTGTTTCTGCATCTTTTTTCTGTTCAATGATATCTTTCACGAATAGAATTTTTATAATTTGGCTTGCGAATTTACGGATTTTTTTGGGTTTCAAAAATATAGCTCCATATTCGCATGTGATTTGGAAAATGTAATTTTTTACAAAGCCTTTGTCAATTTTATTAATATATTCGGGGCTGAGTCAAAAAATGTACGAATTTTGATAAATTATTCTAGGAATTTCAAAAAATATACCAATGGATACCTTAAATGCAATTATGAGCAGAAGGAGTATTCGCAAATTTAAAGATACTCCGGTAACTGATAAACAAATTAAGAAAATACTTGAGGCGGCAATGAATGCTCCCAGTGCGGGGGACGGCAGGCCCTGGCATTTTGCTGTTATAAAAGATCGTCAAAAACTCGATGCTTTTGCAGAGAAAGTTGATGATGGAAATGAGATGTTTAAACAAGCGCAGGCAGCGATTTTACTGGTTGGTGATCCTTCAAAAGAAGGTTTCCCTGGTTTTTACCCACAAGATTGTGCCTGTGCAGGTCAGAATTTGCAATTGGCCACGCATGAGCTGGGTTTGGGTACAGTTTGGATTGCATTGTGGAGCGTGAAGCCCAGAATCGATGGAGTGAGGTCTGTAATAGATGTTCCTGAAAATTTGGAACCTTTTGCGTTATTCCCAATCGGTGTTCCGGATGAGAACCTGGATGAGGAATATCGATATGACGTGGCGAAAGTTCATTATGAAAAATGGTAAATACACATTCAAAATTATACCCGCAAGTAAGGCTTGCGGGTATTTTTTATGTGTATAAAGTAATGAGTAGATGCTGTTATATTAGAAATGAAATCTTTGTTTATCTTTGCGTCCTTAAAAAAATAAAATATGTTACTTCTTGATAAACCATATGTTTCTGATCTACTGATTAATACAATCAGAAAAAATAACTGGCCTGTTGTGGGCACAAACATTGCGCGGGAAATGGCTCCTGAACTGCAGGATCTGTTTATGAGCGATGAAGAGGCTGTTGCTGCTTATGAAAAAAATCCCATGATGTATGTGAACTCAGAAAATACAATATCGTGGATTAATGAAAATTTGGCCCATACAAAGCTACCCGAACAAGTCAATACATTCAAAAATAAAGGCTTGTTTCGTGATATGCTCAGTGAGATTTACCCGGAATTTCGATATAAGAAAATTGAGTATCAGAATTTGAAAAACTATAATCCGGAAGATTTTGGTTTTCCTTTGATCATAAAGCCTGCAGTAGGTTTTTTTTCAATGGGTATATACGTGGTAGAGAATATTGAGGATTGGAATAGTGCACTTGCAAAGCTGGAGCAGGAGCTTAAGCAGGTAAGAGGAATTTATCCTGAAGAGGTTATGAATAGCCAGATGTTCCTGCTCGAACAACTTATACCAGGGGATGAGTATGCCGTAGACGTTTATTTTGACCAAGATAGTAAACCGGTGATTCTGAATATTTATGAACACATTTTTACTGATGCTAAAGATGTAAATGACCGGGCATATTTTACTTCTGTGAAAGTTATAGATAAAACCCATGATGTATTCGAAGAGAAATTGCAGTTTATTGGTAAAAAGACCGGAGTGAAACTTTTTCCGATGCACATCGAATTTCGTATTACCCCAGAGGGTGAGGCCATACCAATTGAGTCTAATCCATTGCGCTTCGCCGGATGGTGTATGACTGACCTGAGCAAATATTCCTGGCGCATTAATCCATATGAATATTTTTTCAATCAGCAAAAACCAGATTGGCTATCGATATTTAAGGGCCGTACAGGCAGACAATATAATGCCATTATTGCCGATATCCCACGAAATGTTGACTTGGAAAAAATCGACTACGTAGATTATAAAAAATTTGAAAATGATTTTTCCAATTTGCTGAATATTCACAAAACTAATTACAGGCAGTATCCTGTATTTGCTTTTGCATTTTCTGAAACAAGGTCAGCCGATAAAGAAGAGGTTGAACATTTTCTATATTCTGACTTAACGGAATATATATTGTTGAAATAGTGGGAGTTTATATCGGATTTTAAACTCCAATTTATTTTTGTGGTTGCCCAAAATGTTTTTTCTTTGTAAACGACAGGGAGCTTAATAACTTAAATAAAACTAAAAATGAGAAAAATTGTAATTTTTGCAGCTATGATGGTTGCGCTGGCAGCTTGCAGTAATCAACAAGATGAGAAAAAAGTCGATGATAGTCAGGAAATGACTAAATCTGAGGTAATGACCATTGATAAGTTTTTTCAAAAAGGCGAAGAACTTGCCGGTAAAACAGTATCGGTCAAAGGTCAGGTCGATCATGTATGTAAACATGGTGGAAAACGCATGTTCCTGGTTGGAAGTAAACCCGAATATCGTTTAAAAATTACCACAGGAGAAGATCTTCCAAGTTTTGATGTTGCCTATGAAGGATCAGAAATGCATGTAACAGGAACAGTTGAAGTAATGAAAATGGATTCAGCTTACCTGGCAAACTGGGAAAAAGAATTACGCGAAGGAGCAGCTGAGGAGCATCAAGGACATGAGCATGGCGATGGAGAAGGAGATGGCACCGGAGAAGGAGAAGACCACGAACACGATCACACATCGCACGGTGAGCAAGCCGATATGGGCGAGCATATTCCGGGAATGGAAAAAGTTGAAGGTTACAGAGCAGAACTTAAAGAAACAGGGAAGGCATATATTCCTATCTTTTCTGTTGTAGCCGACAAGGTCGCTGAAACAAAATAATCCATAAATAAATTTCAGTAATATAATCCCGGTGTGAGGCATCGGGATTTTTTTAATTTTGTGCTTTTATTAAATGCTATAAAATATTTGTCTAATTAGCTGATGCGTTTCATACTAATATAGTTTCATTTTTGCAGGGTTGCATCGGCTAAATAATACCAAAATTGAAAAACCATGAAGTGGAGAAAATTTAACAGAAATATACACCGCGACCTTGGGTATTTTTTTGTAGGACTAACCATAATTTATTCTGTATCGGGAATTGCACTTAATCATTTGCATCACTGGAATCCTGACCTAAAAACAGAAGAATATCGAGGTGTGTTTGAACAAGTATATAACTTTTCAGATAACCGCGATGAAGCATCTCAGAAAGCCGTGAGTGAAATCGGCGTTAAATATCCTGTGAAAAGCACTTCTTTGCAGCGCAATGGCAATATTAAGGTTTTTCTTGATGTTGGTGATAACAATACCGGCTCTGTAATAATTGATCCCGACGATAATGAGTACAAAGTTTCGATTCTAAAAAAACGTGTTTTATTGCGGGAGATGAATCTCATGCATCGCAATAATTTAAAACAAATTTGGACATGGGTAAGCGATATCTATGCGCTTGGTCTGATAATTCTTGCAATTACAGGCATGATTATTCTGAGAGGTAAATTTGGATTTAAGCGCTATGGCGTTTGGCTAGTAGGTGCAGGAATTGTAATTCCCATCGTAATCTTCATCATATACATGTAGTTGTCGTGAATAAAAGAATCCTCAGACTTGCCATTCCAAACATTGTAAGCAATATCACCATCCCGTTGTTGGGTATGGTCGATTTAGCTTTAATGGGGCACCTGGACTCGGTAAATTATATTGGGGCAATTGCATTGGGGGCAATGATATTTAATTTCCTCTATTGGGGATTTGGCTTTTTGCGAATGGGCACATCGGGTTTCACTGCACAGGCTTATGGGAGAAGGAGTATGCCCGATAGTATTCATACTTTAGCGCGGGCTTTGCTCATAGCTTTTATGGGAGCTTTATTGCTGATATTGTTGCAGTACCCAATCGAAAAATTGACGTTTTGGCTTATCTCCAGCGAGCCGGAAGTTGAGCAACTGGCCCGGAGTTATTTTTATATTCGCATTTGGGCAGCCCCTGCAACAATAGGTCTTTATGCATTAAATGGTTGGTATGTTGGAATGCAAAATACGCGATTTCCAATGTTTATGGCCATCCTAATTAACCTTGTTAATATAGGTCTCAATATATTATTTGTATTTGGGTTGAATATGAAGTCAGACGGAGTTGCGCTTGGTACATTACTGGCGCAGTATTCAGGCTTGTTCTTTGGGTTGTTCCTGTTTAGAAAATATTATGGCAAATTATTGAAGCACTTTAAACGCGAAAGTTTAAAAAACATCAGTATTTTAAAGGAGTTCATGGCTGTCAATAAAGATATTTTTATTCGTACCTTATGTATTATTATCGTATTTACCTTCTTTACAAGTTCATCAGCTGCAGTGAATAAACATATACTTGCGGTAAATACAGTTTTGCTGCAGCTTTTCTTTGTTTATTCTTATTTTGTAGATGGATTTGCTTATGCAGCCGAAGCCCTAACCGGAAAATATTTTGGTGCGCAAGATGCAGTGTTGCTCAAAAAATCTGTTAAAAAATTATTCGTATGGGGACTGGGTATTGCAGTGGTTTTTAGTGCTGTTTATGGTTTTGGATGGCGCCCTGTTATATGGCTGCTCACTGATAATGCCAGCGTAATTAACGCAGCAGGAGAGTATTCTATTTGGATTGGATTGATGCCACTTATGGCGTTTGCCTCCTTTTTATGGGATGGAATTTATATTGGAGCTACAGCTTCAGTGCAAATGCGTAATTCGATGCTCATTGCTACACTCGTGGTGTTTTTTCCCGTATTCTACATTTTGAGACCGTATTTTGGAAATCATGCTTTGTGGATTGCATTGCTTGCATTTTTGCTCACCCGTGGTATAGCACAATATTTTATGGCAAATCGCGCTGTGTTTTCAAAAGTTTTATCGAAAAGAGCATAAAAAAACACCCCAAATATTGTCTCCAAATTTGGGGTGTGATTTGTGGTTTTTATGAATCTTTCTATTCCGGTTTTACAGCTTTTCTACCAATACTGTAATATATGAAACCTTGATTTTTCATTTCTGAAAGTTCATAAATATTCCTTCCATCCATGATCAAATGGTTTTTCATTAGTTTCTTCATTACGTTGTAATTGGGTGTTCTGAATTCGGGCCATTCAGTTACAAGCAGCAATGCATCGGCATCAACAAGTGCTTCGTATTGATCGCGGGCGTATTGAATTGAGTCCCCTATTCGGCGCTTACTCTCTTCCATTGCTACAGGGTCATAACCTGTTATTTCTGCTCCTTCTGCTTTGAGCTTTTCAATAATTGACAATGCAGGAGCTTCACGCATATCATCGGTATGTGGTTTAAAGCTTAGTCCCCAAAGCGCAATTTTTTTACCTTTCAAATCATTATTGAAATGGTACATTAATTTATTTACAAGTGTAGTTTTTTGACGCTCATTGACCGATTCAACTGCCTTAAGAATATCAAGGCTGTGGTTGTTTTTATCTGAAGTATTAATTAAGGCTTTTACATCCTTTGGGAAACAAGATCCGCCATATCCGGTACCGGCATAAATAAATTTATTTCCAATACGGCTATCACTTCCAATACCTCTTCTAACACTGTTTACATCTGCGCCAACCAATTCGCAAAGATTGGCCATATCGTTCATAAAGCTTATTTTCGTAGCCAGCATTGAGTTGGCAGCGTATTTGGTGAGCTCGGCAGATGGTATGTCCATAGAGATTACCGGATGACCATTGAGGACAAAAGGTTTATAAAGTCGGCTTAAAATATCTTCAGCTTTGGCACTGTCGGTACCTATTACAATACGGTCTGGTTTTAAGAAATCATCAATTGCATCGCCCTCTTTCAGGAACTCCGGGTTAGAAGCTACATCAAAATCGATATTTACACCTCTTTTGTCAAGTGCTTCTTTCAATGTTTTTCTGACTTTTTCAGCCGTGCCAATGGGTACTGTACTTTTAGTAACCACCACCATGTAGTTTTCCATATGTTCTCCTACTTCACGGGCTACATCAAGTACGTATTGCAAATCTGCAGAACCATCTTCATCAGGAGGTGTACCTACTGCAATAAATACAGCGTCTGTGTCTTTTAAACTCTCTTTGAGTGATGTGGTAAAAAATAGTCTGCTTTTGTCGACATTGTTTTTTACCATTGGTTCAAGACCAGGTTCGTAAATGGGAATTATACCCTGACGAAGATTCTGTACTTTATCTTTGTCAATGTCAACACAAGTTACAGTGACACCAGTTTCTGCGAAACATGTTCCGGTCACCAGGCCTACATAGCCGGTTCCAACTACAGATATTTTCATTTTTTAATAAATATTTGGTTCAAAATAAGGTCGTTGTTTTTTTATATGTAATAAAAAGTGGCGCTAAGATAAGCAGATATTTTTTCTTAGAAAAGCACATGTTAGATTCGATTGTTAATCAATGGCTTAATATTTGCAAAAAAGATATCTGCATGTTTTGATCAAAATCTGTTTTTTGTATCCAAAATTTTTGCCGTTTGAAGCGAACTTGTTGCAAAACATTCTGATTTTTCATTAGATGCTCTGCGACATGTATTTATTGTAAAAAAACTTGATAATCTGTTGAATATCCGAAAAAAAAAGATTTATTTTGTGCGCTCAATAGATTTAATCTATAAATAAAGTCTAACTTACTAAATTTAAAGGAGTTTAATTAAATGAACGAAGAAGAAAAAAATTTAGAAAATCAAGAGGTACAAGAAGAAAGGCAAGCCACCTCTGTTCAGCAAACTGAAGAATTTGACTGGGATAATTACGACAAAGAAGTTGATGATTATTCTTCTGAAGAACGCCAAGAGCTTGAAAAAATGTACGACGATACCATGTCTACCATTGGTGAAAACGAAGTGGTTGATGGTACTGTTGTTGCAATCACTAAGCGGGAAGTAATTATTAATATTGGTTACAAATCTGAAGGTATTGTAAATGCCAATGAATTCCGCTACAACCCTGACCTAAAGGTTGGAGATACTGTTGAAGTTTATGTTGAAACACAAGAAGACAAAGACGGACAGTTAAAACTTTCACACAAAAAAGCCAGAGCTCTCCGCTCATGGGATCGTGTGAACGAAGCACTTGAAAAAGACGAAATTATTAAAGGATACATCAAATGCCGCACAAAAGGTGGTATGATTGTCGATGTATTTGGTATTGAAGCATTCTTGCCAGGTTCACAAATTGACGTGAAACCAATTCGCGACTACGATATGTTTGTAGGAAAAACCATGGAATTCAAAGTGGTTAAAATTAACCAGGAATACAAAAACGTGGTTGTTTCGCACAAAGCACTTATCGAAGCTGAACTTGAGCAACAGAAAAAAGAAATTATTGCCAAGCTTGAAAAAGGCCAGGTTCTTGAAGGAACTGTTAAAAACATTACCTCTTACGGTGTATTTATCGACCTCGGTGGTGTTGATGGACTTATCCACATCACAGACCTTTCATGGGGGCGCATCTCACATCCGGAAGAGATTGTTGAGCTTGACCAGAAACTCAATGTGGTTATTCTTGACTTTGACGATGACAAGAAACGCATTGCACTTGGACTGAAACAACTTACCGAGCATCCATGGGATTCACTTGATCCTAACCTTAAAGTTGGTGATAAAGTAAAAGGTAAAGTAGTTGTAATGGCCGATTATGGTGCTTTTGTAGAAATCGCACCTGGTGTTGAAGGTCTGATTCACGTTTCAGAAATGTCATGGTCACAGCACTTGCGTAGTGCCCAGGAGTTCCTGAAAGTAGGTGACGAGATCGAGGCTGTTATTCTTACCCTTGATCGCGAAGAGCGCAAAATGTCACTCGGTATGAAACAACTCAAACCGGATCCATGGCAAGATATTGAACAAAAATATCCGCTTAACTCAAAACATAAAGCTAAAGTACGCAACTTCACCAGCTTTGGTGTATTTGTAGAAATCGAAGAAGGTGTAGATGGATTGATTCACATTTCTGACCTTTCATGGACCAAGAAAGTGAAACACCCTGCGGAATTCACCTCAATTGGTGCCGATATTGAAGTTGTAGTCCTCGAAATCGACAAAGACAACCGTCGCCTGAGCCTTGGACACAAGCAATTGGAAGAGAACCCATGGGAAGTTTTCGAAACCATCTTTGCTGTTGATTCAGTGCATGAAGGAACCGTTACTGAAATGACTGAAAAAGGTGCTGTAGTTGCACTTCCATATGGTGTAGAAGGTTTTGCCACTCCTAAACACATGGTGAAAGAAGATGGCGGAAAAGTCGGAGTCGACGAAAAAGCGCAATTTAAAGTAATTGAATTTAACAAAGACGCTAAACGTATCATCGTTTCTCACAGCCGTATTTTCGAAGACGAAAAACGTGCCGAAAACCAGGCTACTCGCAAAGCAACTAAGAGTGCTACCAAAAAACTGAAAGATAACCTTGAAAAAACAACCCTTGGCGATATTTCAGATTTAGCTGCACTTAAAGATGAAATGAACAGTGAGTCAGCTGCAAAGGCCAAGTCAAAGAAAGACGACAAGGCTGATGAAGGAAAAAAAGATGAGTAATAGCGTCATATTTTTTTGGATGACTGGAAAGGATATCGTATTTTTATCTAAAATTCTTTACTCCTATGGATTTTAAAATAGAAAAGAAAGATAAGTACACAGAGATTCAGGTAATGGTAGACAAACTGGATACCCACATTGCCCCATCTCTAAAATCAGAATTAGTGCTTATTGCCGGAAACGGTGAAAAAAACATTATACTTGACCTGAGTAATGCTCGTTATTGCGATTCCTCAGGACTTAGTGCAATTCTGGTTGCGAATCGCCTTTGTAAAAATGCCAATGGTGTATTCGTTCTGTCCGGTCTTCAAACAGCTGTTGAACGTTTAATTACTATCTCTCAGCTTGATACCGTGTTGAACATAGCAGATGATATGGTTCAGGCTGAAGAAATGTTAAATAAAGAACTTGATAAGGAGTAATGCGTTTTGAGCTGACAATTCTTGGCTCTGGATCGGCATTACCTACATCAAACAGAAATACTACCGCTCAGGTACTGAATGTACTTGAGCGGTTTTTTTTAATTGATTGTGGTGAAGGTACTCAGCATCAGTTGCGTAAGTATAAACTCTCTTTCAACCACATTAATCATATTCTTATTAGCCATTTGCATGGCGATCACTTCTTTGGCTTGTTTGGCCTTATCTCTACCATGAGCCTCGTTGGGCGCGATAAGCCACTCAATATATTTGGCCCGCCGGAATTGGAGCATTTATTATGGACCGTTTTAAAACCTCAGTTCGAAAAAACGCCCTTCCCAATTAATTTTCATCCACTTCATGCAGAGGCAGAGTGCACCATATATGAGGATAAAGTGGTTAAAATAACTTCATTCCCCTTAAAGCACAGTGTGCCGGTATGGGGTTTTTTATTTGAGGAGAAAGAACGGCTCAGGAAAATAAATTCCGATAAAATATCAGAATACAACATCTCGATTCCCGAGATTAATAACATCAAAGCAGGAGGTGCGATTGTAAGGGAAAATCAAATTGTTTCCAATAAAGAGCTTACTTTTGACCCGCTGCCTCCCAGATCGTATGCTTTTATGACTGACACACTGCTCTCCAGAAGACACATGGAATTAGTGAAAAATACTGACCTGATTTACCATGAAGCAACATTCCTGAAAGAAGACCTGGCATTGGCCAGAAAGACCCTGCATACCACAGCACAGCAAGCTGGTACTTTTGCACATGAAGCACAAATTAAGCATTTGCTTATAGGCCATTTTAGTACCCGCTATAAAAGCGATTTATTGTTTGAGGATGAGTGCCGCAAGGAATTTAAGTATACTACTGCAGCACAGGATGGGGACAAAATCATATGGCCGGATAATAAGCGAACCACTTTTTTAGTCATCAGAGAAGAGGAGACCTTTGAACTTGCCATAAATAAAGAAAATGCAGAAAGCCGCTAATGCTTCACTCTGACCGTAATTTTTTTTGATTATTGCGCTAAAAGATATAGCCCCAGTGGATATTAAAAAATATTTCGTTATTGTTGTTTTGCGCAACTTCAAATCTTCCAATCCAATCATAGTAGGTTAGAAAGTCAATCCCTGCCCCGATACTAACAGGTGTAACTTCAGCAGGAGAACCGTTAATATTTGTGCCATAACCTGCTTCAAAGAAAGTATTCAGAAAGATTGACAGAAAAGGCGCATTGAATTTTTCACTTGGAATCCAGTCAAAATTGAATCTTTTCTGTTTTAGTAGTGTGTATTTAAGTTGCAGTCGATTATTGATCAATAAATCTTTATGATAAATATAGTCTTCGAAACCTCTGATATACCAGGTTTTACCCGGTCCGGAGTAAAGGAAATGAGGGTATTGTTGCGTTAATGAAGCATACCCGTTAAATCCATAAGTGAGTGTGAACTTTGGATGAACAGGGTAGTGTGAACTAAAGGCAAGATCAGTAAAAAAATAGTCCTTTGATCCAAACCCATATTCAGTTGTAACTTTGAGTTTGTTACCCTTAAGGGGATACATTATATAATCACCCTTGAAAAACTTAAAAGTGTAGCCAATAGCCAGGTATTCAAGATTATGTTTTGTAGGTTCCTCAAATAAGGTATCAATGTTTTGGTGATAACGGTATTTTCTGAAACCGCCATAAAAAAAGTGGCTATAAAAGAATTCCGGCCGCCATCTGATACCTGCAATTAATCTACCTTCTCTGAAAATGTAATGCTCTTTTTCAATATCAACGTATTGCTGATCAATAATAGATTGATGAATCTCTTTTTGCCTAAAATACGATAAATCGATATTGCCGCCAATGTCAGGATGATTGAATAGACGTGGAAAAGCATAATTAATACCGTATTGCTCACGTATACCCATACGTATTTTTAGTTTCAGTTTTTCATTGAGCCCCCTGAAGTTTCGTTCTTCCAGTATAATGCCATAGTTCAGATAGTCTATCTCTTTTCTGCGCACCCAACTGGCCAGGTTATAGTCGGCATATTCAAAAATAGGAATAGGCCATAAATACCAGCGCTCCTGTACTTTAATGAGGATGTTTGCGAGATGCTTGTGCCGTATGATATTTATTTTTGCATAGTGAAAAAGGCGGGTATTAAGCAGGTTTTTCTTTGATTGACTGATTTCAGCACTCAAATCAGCAATGGTATCACCTTCTTTGAAGGTCAATTCACGATGTAGAATTTTTGCGTGTGTTTTGTCATTGCCTTCAATAATAATTTCATTGATAATGGTTGGTTCCTGTTTTTGACCAAACAGCATAAAATTTATGTGAAGGATTATGGCTAAGGGCAGCAGAAAACGCATCAGATGTCCAAATACTGCATGAATGAATCGAAACGGTCTTTAATTACATCATCCATCTTGTCGTCTTCTGAATAGGAGGCACTTACTTCGTATTCGTACCTTTCGAATGTGCGTAGAATGGATGTCAGGTCTTCTTTATTTACTTTCAGTGTTACACGCATCCGCATGGAATCGGTTATATTGGTAACATAGCAAGCTAAAATGCGGGCTTCGTTACTTTCTACAATTTGTGCAATTTGACTCAATGAATAGTCATTGGCATGCATTTCAAGTATGATAATACTACCGGGCGAATCTGAAGCAAATAATTCCGAAAGGCTCTCAATAAGCGTTGGCAATGTAATAAGCCCTTTGAATATTTTTTCGTTTTTTACCACGGGTAGGGCAGTCAGACTGAATTTGTGAAATAAATTGATTATTTCCAAAATATGCTGGTGTGGCTCTACCTGGGCATTTATGTAGTTCTTTTTGAGACTTTCGACGGGTACATCAAACGCATTGGCATCGTAAATCATGGTATCTGAAATAAGCCCATGGTAATTCTGATTATACACCACAGGTAGATGTGAAATCTTAAAGACTTCCATCCAACTCAGGGCTGTATTGCAATAGTCTTTGGGCTTGAGTGCCGGGACTACATCAGACATTATTTGTTCAGCAACCATAATGATGAAAAAACGTTACATTTGTACTCCTAAAGTAAACAAATCCTGTGCAAAAAAAAATATTTTATGACCAGACTTAGCGTAAATATAAATAAAATAGCCACCATCAGAAATGCACGTGGTGGTAATATTCCTGATGTGAGACTTGCTGCAATTAACTGTCAGCGATATGGGGCAGAGGGCATCACTGTGCATCCCAGGCCCGATGAGCGACACATACGCTATCAGGATGTTCGTGATATTAAACCCGAAATAGTAACGGAATTCAATATTGAGGGTTATCCATCCGAAGAATTTTTAAAGCTGGTAACGGAGGTTAAGGCCAACCAGGTTACGCTTGTACCCGATCCGCCTGATGCTTTGACAAGTAATGCGGGTTGGGATACTGTAAAGCATAAAGAATTTTTGAAAGATGTAATTGCAGAATTTCAGGCGGCCGGAATCCGTACATCTATTTTTGTGGAGACAGATCCTGAATTAATTCGGCATGCAAAAGAGACGGGTACAAATCGTGTGGAACTTTATACAGAACCATATGCTTCGGAATTTGTTAATGGCCCATTAAGGGCGGTTGAACCTTTTGCGAAAGCAGCAGAGCTTGCAGGGCAAATTGGACTGGAAGTAAATGCGGGGCATGATTTGGACCTGGATAATCTTGAGTATTTTGTCAAACATGTAAAACCCCTGCATGAGGTATCAATTGGGCATGCCCTGATTAGCGATGCGCTGTATTTTGGGCTTGAGAATGTAATTCAGATGTATTTGCGGAAAATTCACGATGCTCGCTAAGCTGGCAGAGTAACTGTTCTGAAAAATATATAATCGATATGAAGTTAAATAGTCAAATAATTGGTAACGGTCATCCGCTTGTAATTTTGCACGGACTTTATGGGTCATCAGACAATTGGTTGTCACATGGGAAAGAACTGTCTGACCATTACGAGGTGCATTTGGTCGACCAGCGCAATCATGGAAATTCGCCACATTCCAAAGAGCATAATTATACTGCTATGGAAGGTGATTTACTTCAGTATCTGGATGACCATCAAATTGAGCGTGCTGTATTGATAGGGCATAGTATGGGTGGCAAAACAGCTATGTTTTTTGCATTGGCACACCCCGAGCGTGTGAGTGCTCTTATTGTTGTGGATATGTCACCAAAAGCATACGACAGCCTTGAGGATGCCAAAACACTTTACCATAAAGAGATTTTTCAAGGGTTGCGTTCACTTGATCTTTCGAGTTTGAAAAATCGTACAGAAGCCGAAGAGCAATTAGCCGAATATATTCCTCAGGGGCGAATTCGAAAGTTTTTGCTGAAAAATTTGCAAAGAAAGACAGAAGACAAATCTTTTTACTGGCAACTGAATCTCGAAGGGCTGTGGGATAGTCTCGATAATATTTTGGAAGGGATAGATCCCGAGATGACAAGTCCCGTGACAGCTTTTCCGGTATTGTTTATCAGGGGTGAGAAAAGTGGATATATTGATGATGATACCATTCCTTTGATACGTGCAATATTTCCATACGCTGAACTGGAAACTATTGAAGACACCGGTCACTGGCTTCATGCTGAAAAACCTGATGATTTTATGCGTGTGGTGAATGAGTTTCTCGATTAATTTGCATACTCAATTTGCTCATCGGTGAAAAGCGGCTCGTTTCTGTATCGCCGGAATAACTGCATGGTAGCAATAACATCTTTTTGGCAATATGTTACTATGCGATCCAGGTCATTTTCTGCCCAGAAAATTCGATGTACATCACTGCCGTCAATGTCATCTTTGGGTGTGGGTATGTCGAATAAATGCGTTAAAACTGCCAGTGAAGTATAGTTTTTGTAATCGCCAAATTTCCACAGTTCCATCGTGTCGAGGTGTTGTATTTCCCATGGCTTTTTGCCTGCAATTTGCAGTATGTCGGGCAGGAATACCCCATTTACCAACATGCGTCGCGCTATATAAGGAAAGTCAAACTCTTTACCGTTGTGGGCACACATAATTTTCGATGGTGTTGAGAAGCTTTTATTCAGCATTGCGGCAAAATCTTCCAGTAACTTTTTTTCATCTTTCGAAGCAAATGACTTTACCCTGATGCGCTCCTCTGTAGTTGCAACACCGCATGAGATGCATACTATTTTGCCAAATTCTGCATATATTCCGGCCCTGGAATAAAGGTTTTCCGGATTATCTTCCTCATTTTTAGCCAACCTGTCCGCCTTTTTGTCCCAAAGCTCTTTTTCTGCCTCATCCAGTTCTTCATAGTCAGGCTTTAAAGGAACAGTTTCAATATCAAGAAACAAAATGTCGCTAATGTTGATCTCGTAAAGGCTTTTATGTTGCATATATCCTAATGTTATTCAAGATTCATTCTGATAATCTGTGTGAGAATATCTATAGCTACTTTATTTTTTCCTCCTTGTGGCACAATCAGGTCAGCATAAGATTTTGATGGTTCAATAAACTGTACGTGCATGGGCTTCACCGACTTATTGTAACGTTCAAGTGTCTTTTTTACAGATCGGCCTCTTTCTTCCATATCACGACTAATTACCCTTATGAGGCGTTCATCTGCATCAGCATGTACGAAAACTTTAATGTCGAAAAGGTTGCGTAGCTCCGGATTTGTTAAAACCAAAATTCCTTCTACAATAATAACCTTCTTAGGTTTTACTTCTGTGTACTCATTGCTGCGCGTGCAGGTTACGTATGAGTATATTGGTTGTTGAATTGGTTGGTTCTCCTGTAACTCTTTGAGGTGTTTTATAAGTAAATCAAATTCTAAAGAATTGGGGTGGTCAAAGTTAATCTCCATACGTTCCTCCATTGGGAGGTGACTGTTGTCTTTGTAGTAAGAGTCTTGCGACAGCACGCTAACCATGTCATTGGGAATTGATTCTATGATTTTGCGTACAACTGTCGTTTTACCGGAGCCTGTTCCGCCTGCAATGCCTATAATCATTTTTGGGTTAAAGTTAAAAAAATCCTTGCTTTATGAAAAGCTCAGGCTGCAGAAGGCTAAAAAAATGATTTAAGTTGACGCTGGTTTTATCTTTTTTCATTTGATGAAGCCTTATTTTTCTGTTTTTTATATCTTCACCAGTTCTAAAGCGATATCGTTTATGAGTGAATTATATCCTATAAAGTTTGCTCCAATTTTTAAGCAGAAAGTTTGGGGTGGTGATCGTCTGAAAAATGTGCTTAATAAAAAAAATGCAACAGACCATACTGGCGAGAGCTGGGAAATTTCGCCACTGTCAGGAAGCGAGTCAGTTGTTGAAAACGGCTTCCTTGCAGAAAATACATTATCCGAAATTATTGAGGTTTACATGGGCGATTTGGTTGGTGAATCGGTTTTTGATCGTTTTGGAACAGGTTTCCCGTTATTACTGAAATTTATTGATGCGCAGGATTTACTTTCAGTACAGGTGCATCCGGATGATGTATTGGCGCAAGAAAAATATGGAATGAATGGAAAAACCGAAGCATGGTATGTTGTTGAGGCCACCAATGATGCTTACTTATATTCCGGCTTTAATCAAAAACTCACAAAACAGAACTTTAAAAAAAATATTGAACTAAAAACGGTTAAAGACACACTCAATAAAGAATATGTAGGTAAAGGAGATGTGTTCTTTATACCTGCTGGCAGAATTCATGCCACAGGGCCGGGTGTGCTTTTCGCGGAAATTCAGCAAGCATCTGATATTACTTATAGAGTGTATGACTGGGATAGAAAAGACCGTGATGGAAATTTGCGGGAATTGCATGTTGATGAAGCACTTGAGGCCATGGATTTTGAGGTGGCAGATAATTACAAAACTGAATATAGTACTAAGGAAAACCGCCCAGCCCCAGTTGTTAAATCGCCCTATTTCGTCGTAAATAAGTTGCAACTTACAGAGAAATATGATGCTGAATATAACCTAATTGACTCTTTTGTGGCATATATGTGTGTTGAGGGTAGGGTCTCAATTGAATACAAACACGGAAAAACAGAAACGCTGGAAAAGGGTGAGACTGTTTTGATACCGGCTGTCTTTGAATCTGTAAAATTAATTCCGGATGAATCTGTTGAGTTATTGGAAGTTTATATTCCTGACGCTAGCACTACTTCTGAATAGTTTGCTTTGCGCCGTGCAGGTGGAGGCTCAAGAAATTGATCAGGAGGCAGTTGACCTCTTAGGCGAGGTAGATAGTGTGCTTGGCAATAGTCCTGGAATGGAATTTAAAGCAGAGCTTATGGCCCGTATGATTGGCCAAGATTATCATCAGATTGCATTGTTCAAAATTCAGAAAGATCCACTGAAAATTTATTATCGACAATATGAACGGAATCCGATAGAGCTACTTTATGATGAAACGGTGGATAAAGAAAAGGCACTTATTAATCCGGCCGGATTTCCCTACACAAATTTACATCTTTCTCCTTATTCTACATTGATCTTAAAAAGGCAACATCATAGTATTTTTGAAGCCGATCCTGCATTTATGTTAGAACAACTTTTTTATATGTTCGAAGCTTGCAAGCCCGATAAATGTACAATATCGCTGACAGATACCATTTTAAACAACAAGGCCCATAAAAAAATCACCTACATCAATACATATTATAAACTTGATGATATTAAAGTAAATGCACCCGCGAAGTTACTCGATTTTGCCAGAGAGCACCATGTGAATTTCTATTCCATAGTACTGAATAATGAGAATTTATCCGTATCATCAAAACTCAATAAAGGTGATTATGTAAAAGTACCTTCTTCATATGCGAAAAAAATTGTCATCGTTTTAAAAGCAGCTTCAAGGCATATTCGATCAATCACGGTTTCCGATAATGAGGGCGTGTTTGAACAGTACAAATATCTTTGGTTCAAAAATAATGTTGTATTTTCGCCCCATGATTTTTCACCTGAAAACCCGGATTATAACTTTTGAATTATGGAAATAAAGCAATCTCAGTTTATAATAAGCAATGAGGATTACCGAAAATGTCCGGAGCATGATAAGCCAGAGTATGCTTTTATTGGCCGGTCAAATGTTGGTAAATCCAGTTTAATTAATATGCTCACGAATCGCAAAAGCCTTGCAAAGATATCTGAGAATCCGGGTAAAACCATGTTAATTAATCACTTCCTGATCAATGATCAATGGTACCTGGTCGATTTACCCGGGTATGGTTTTGCCAAACGCTCAAAAAAACTTAGAGCCAGGTTAAGAAAAATTATTAATAATTACATATTGAATCGTGAGGAGTTAACCTTGCTTTTCATCCTTATAGACATCAGGCACAAACCAATAAAATCTGATTTGGATTTTATTCAATGGGCCGGAGAGCAAGGTATTCCTGTAGCACTTATTTTTACGAAAGCCGATAAAACCAGGAAGCATGAGTTAAACTCAAATATTGAGCTCTATAAGCAGGAATTAAAGAAAAACTGGGAAGAGTTACCAAAGATTTTTATAACCTCAGCTTTGAAAAAACAGGGGCGCGATGAAGTACTTGCTTATATAGAGCAGGTTAATAAAGAGATTTAGAATTAATTTAAATGACCAAATTAAATTAATTGCTAGAATTAAATCTTTACCTTTGCATAAAAATTCCCAAAACCCAAACAAAATGTCAATTGAATCCCCCATCAAGATCTTCTCAGGAGAAAAATCAACCTACCTGGCAGAAGAAATTGCCCGTGCATATGGTACAAGATTAGGAAAGTATACTTTACAAAAATTCAGTGATGGTGAATTCCAGCCTTCCTTTGAAGAGTCTGTGCGAGGAGCCCACGTATTCATGATTCAGTCTACTTTTCAGCCAAATGATAATTTGGTAGAGCTTATGATGATGATTGATGCTGCTAAACGTGCTTCGGCATACAAGATTATTGCTGTTATACCCTATTTTGGTTTTGCAAGGCAGGATCGAAAAGATAAACCGCGTGTAAGTATAGGTTCTAAGGTAGTTGCAGATACCTTACATTCGTTAGGTGTTTCCCGTATTATGACCATGGATTTACATGCTGACCAGATACAGGGATTTTTCAATGTTCCGGTAGATCATCTTTATGCTTCTTCACTTTTCGTACCCTATATCAAATCACTCAAACTGAAAAACCCGGTAATTGGTTCGCCCGATATGGGAGGTACAAAGCGTGCCAATGCCTATGCACGTTTCCTTGAAACACCTATGTTGGTTAGTCACAAATCGAGAGAAAAAGCCAATGTCGTGGGCCAATTGACAGTTATAGGGCCGGTAAAAGATCGTGATGTTGTGATTGTGGATGATATGATTGATACCGCGGGTACGGTTACCAAGGCATCTGAAATTATGATGGAAAAAGGAGCCAATAGTGTTCGGGTTGTGGCAACCCATCCTGTATTGTCTGGTCCGGCAATGGAGCGTATTGAGAAGTCGCCCATAGAAGAGGTCATTGTGAGTAATACAATTCCACTCAAAGAAAAGTCAGATAAGATTACGGTTTTGTCTGTTGCCAACATTTTTGCCGATACGATTAAAAAAGTTTATCATAGAGAATCGATTAGTGGCAATTTTATTGTATAATTTTTTATATATTTGCGCCCTGAAAAAATGACGTTTAAAGTGTGATGGGAAACCGTTACCCTTTGACCGCTGGTTTTGAGTAACACAAAAAACGTTTAAACAATGAAAGTATTTGAATTAAAAGTAACGAAGAGAGAGCAGACAGGTAAAAAAGAAACCGTGAAGCTGCGTAAGCAAGAAATGGTGCCTTGTGTAATGTATGGTACAGACGAGATTATGCATTTTTATGCCCATAAAAATGAGTTTAAAAACCTCGTTTATACTGATAATGTATACAATGTTAGGTTGGACATTGAAGGTACAAAACATGATGCGATTATGCAGGACATACAATTTCATCCTGTTACAGACGAAATTTTACACATCGACTTTTTAGCAATAAAAGCTGATAAACCATTTACCGTAGCTTTACCAGTGAACATAGTAGGTACTTCACCTGGTGTATTAGGTGGCGGTAAATTAAGACAAAAAAGACGCTACCTGAGGGTAAGAGGATTGATTAACGACATGCCTGAAAAAATTGATGTCGACATCTCTAAACTTCAGGTTAATGATGGTATTAAGATTGGTGATATTGAATCGGATAAATTAACATTTGTTGATCCACATCAGAGCCAAATCCTTGGTGTTATTTCAGGTAGAGCTGCTGCAGCTGCAATGGAAATTGCCGAACCTGAAGAAGAAGGTGAAGAAGCTGAAGGAGGTGAAGAAGCTGAAGGTGCTGCTGAAGGAGCTGAAGAAGAGTCAAGCGAAGAATAAAACCACTTTCAACCGTGAAATACCTGATCGTAGGTTTAGGAAACATTGGCGAAACGTACAGAGGTACGCGCCACAATATAGGATTTCAAATATTGGACGCTTTTGCCGAAGCGTCCAATGTTTCTTTTAGCCCTGCTCGCTATGGTGATAGGGCTGATGTTAAGTTTAAAGGACGGCAGTTTATTCTTATTAAACCGTCGACTTATGTAAACTTAAGTGGAAAGGCAGTAAATTACTGGCTTCAAAAAGAAAAACTTTCAACCGACCATTTATTGGTATTAACCGATGATCTTGCACTTAACTTTGGCACCATCAGGATTAGAGCCAAAGGGTCTGACGGTGGCCATAACGGATTAAAAAATATTAATGAATTAATTGGTACTAATAAATATGCGCGCCTGCGTTTTGGAATTGGTGATGAATTTCACAGGGGGAATCAGGTCGATTATGTGTTGGGAAAATGGGACCAGGAAGAGAAAAAACAACTTCCTGAGCGCATTGAAACATGCATAGATGCAGTTAAAGCTTTTGGTACGGTAGGTATTCAGAGGGCAATGAATCAATTCAACAATAAATAAGCTTATTTATTGTTTTTATTTGAGATTTGCGGCTCACCACACTCTTCACAATAAAATTGCTTTATGTAAGGGTTTTCAAATACACGATATGAAAAATGCTCGCCATCGAAAAGCATACAATAGCGATTTGCATTTATTTGATAAGCCTTTCGCATTACCCTGGCAAATTTTCTGCTAAGTAACCGATCCCCGAACCGACTGCACAAAGAAAGATATGTAAAAACCATATCTTCAGGCGCTGCTGGGGACTCTACAAAAGCATCAAGCATTTTTATCGCAAAAGCATAATCTTTATTCTGAATGAAAAGCTCTGCCAGTCTTAATGAGTTTTCAATGCTTTCTTCTGTAATATCAACAATTTCTTTTATTTGCTCCAGCCGGTCTTCAATTATATCGTCGCGATCCTCATTTAACGAATCAGCAGCATTGATAACCTTAAATTGAAAACGCATATTCAGGTTGTCAACCGTCTCTTTTGTGAATGATTTATAATAAAAGCGGTCAATGTCGTTTTGTATATCTTCTATTTGTCTTTCATCTTTTAAAGGCTCATATTTCACCCTGCATAAGGCATGGTTAAAAGCAATGTATTCATTATACCTGTCGAGTTCGTGCAACTCTGCTATACGTTCCTTATGTTGCCTTGCCGAGGTGTTTGTGCCTTTCATTTCTAACCAGAGTTTATTCATGAGCAGGCCGGCAAACTCTGATTTTTCAGGAATTTCCTGATTGTAGACTGCTGACATTGGGTACTGTCCATTCATGAGCTTTTTCATGATGTATTTCTGAATTGAAAGGGCAAGTGGCAAATCTCTTTTTTTGATAGCTTTATTAAATTTGCTAATGACGAATTCCTGCTCTTTGGGCCCTGAAATGTCATAGGTCACCTTCATGTCGATTTGAGCATATCGGTGCTTCTTTAAAATCGGTTCCAGTTTTTTCGAAAGATTGTATTTCCTGATATAGTTCTGGGCTTCCTGCATACTCATGGATGCAAGCACATTGTGTTGTGTCGATTGTATGTCTCTTCTGAACTGATCCCAGGCCGGTTCAGTTTTTATCTCCGAAATTATGCTGTCTTTTTGCCGTTTCCTTAAGGCATTTACAATGCTTTGCGCTCTTTTCTTTTGAAGCATGGTATTTTCGGTTTCTATACCCTCAATGGATGAGAAAGCCGAAATATTAAGTTCATAAATAAGGAAGTCGGGTTCGTTCAGGAGCTTTAAGAAAGGTTCTATGTCTTCGGTTCGATAAGTATATTTTTTCTTTTCAAATGGTATTCTAAAGCTGAGTTGCGTACTATCTGCTACTGGATGGTAGTCAAACTTTGAGTTTATGGTTACTGTATCGGCCAAAATTTTAAGTGGCTGTTTGTATTCACCTTCGCAATCAGAAAGAAAAGAAGCAGGTATGCTTTTACATACATGGTTGCCCTGAATCAACAATAAATTTAATTCATAATCTTCATTGGCTAATTCGTCGGGTAGCTTGCCAATTGGAACTTTAACTTCTCTTACATATTTACCTTCGATCTCATTTTTTCGCCAGAACTCATTACTGTAAACCGGGTTCAGCCTCATGCCGCGATTAACCAGGCTATAGTCTACCTTGTTTGGTGCACCACAGAGGTACTGGTCTTTAGAAATAATGTCAATTGCCAGGCCATCTTTTCTTTCTCTAAGGAAACGTTTAAGTGGTCTTGCGTTGTCAAAGTCCAGATATATCTCGTTTTCATCATTTATGCTCAAAGCCGATTGCAGTAAACTCAAATTTTCAAGGCGGTCTATGCGTCTGCAGGCCCGGTCATCATAATGTTCCAGTCTTTTCCACCAAAAGAATGCTGGTTGGGTGACCTCAATTGTAAGGTTCTTGGTTTGTTTAGCTCCGTTATTATCTGTCAGAAAATTACCAAGTATCATGGAAATGTAAACACGCCTTCTCTTTTTTCCCAGCGATATTCCAATACCCATCAGAGTGTATTTGTCAGAATAGAGGTATTCAGAATCACGGCTCGAGTTAAACCATTCAAAAGCAATGTTGTCAGCTAATTTTTTATATGTGTAATAAATTCCGCGCTTTTTTATGGATTCTCTTTCTATTAGTTCAAGCCCTCTGCCTGATCCTCCAAAATGCTGCAGCCTCTCTGATGTAGTGGCTAAGTCTTTATTTTTATTTTCCAGTGTGCGGTCTTCAATTTCAACCATGTAGTCAGCCTGGAGTTTGGCTGCGTTGGTTAGTATCTCAGATTGTTCATACGGGTCAAAACCACGTTTTGTGCGCACTTCATTAATGCGCATGAATACGAGTTTTTCAATAAAGGCTTCTTGAAAAAAACCAGGGTCAACTTCCTGTGTAGCGTTTAATACTTTGTTGCCGACCATATAATTTTCACCGGTCTGGCTGTAAGTAAGAAAATTTCCTAAAAAAAGAATACTTAATAAAGCAACAATCGTCCGCATATACTATAAATCAAAGTGCTACAAAACTAACAATTAATTTAAAACAAAACCAATCAATTCAACCCGTTTTACAGAAAATGAGAACGAATAGGACTAAAATTTTGTATATGTATTATTACATTTGTTGAAAATATTTTTAACCATGAGTGATCCAGAAGCAGTAAGAGTAGATAAATGGTTGTGGGCCGTAAGGGTTTTTAAAACACGCACTCAGGCAGCTGAAGCATGCAAGAAATCAAGAGTGCTCATTGATGGTGATGCAGTTAAGCCCGGCAAGGCAATAAATGTGGGGACCATTATCGATGTCAAAAAACCACCTTTGATTCATACCTATAAAGTTTTGGCGCTTGCAGAAAAAAGAATGGGCGCTAAGTTGGTTAAAGATTTTATGGAAGACCTGACCCCGGAGGAAGAGCTGGCCAAAATAGATATGATGCGTTTCAATATTGATGGTTACAGGCAGCGTGGCAAGGGCCGTCCCACCAAAAAAGAACGCAGAGAACTCGATGATTTTAAAGGTAAAAAATAACTAAACCGTAATATTATTCCCATTCAATAGTAGCCGGTGGTTTCGAGCTGATATCGTATACTACGCGGTTTACACCCTTTACATTATTAATTATTTTACTTGAAACTTTACTTAGAAAATCATAAGGCAAATGTACCCAATCGGCAGTCATTCCGTCGGTAGAAGTCACGGCGCGCAATGCTACCACCTGCTCATAGGTTCTTTCATCACCCATTACTCCTACCGATTGTATAGGTAAAAGAATAGCACCGGCCTGCCACACATCGTCATAAAGCCCTTGTTCACGCATTTGTCCAATGTAAATACTATCAACTTCTTGCAGAATCCTGACCTTTTCTCTTGTGATTTCGCCCAGTATGCGGATAGATAGCCCGGGACCCGGAAATGGATGGCGCCCAATTAGTTGTTGTGAGATATTCAGTGTTTTGCCAACTTTTCTTACTTCGTCTTTAAAAAGCAATTTAAGCGGCTCAATAATTTTAAGGTTCATGGTCTCCGGTAGTCCACCCACATTGTGATGCGATTTAATAGTGGCCGAAGGACCGTTTACCGAAACTGATTCTATTACGTCAGGATAAATGGTGCCCTGGGCAAGCCATTTTACATCTTTTATTTTAGTGGCTTCATCATCGAATACTTCGATGAATACACGGCCTATTATTTTTCGTTTTTGTTCAGGGTCACTTACACCTTCAAGTTGATCAAGAAATTTGTCGCTGGCATCTACACCTTTTACATTTAATCCCATGTCTTTATACGAAGCTAAAACTTCGTCGAACTCATTTTTACGCAACAAGCCGTTATTGACAAATATACAATTCAGCTGTTTGCCAATGGCTGTGTCAAGTAGCACTGCAGCTACACTGCTATCTACGCCCCCTGATAAACCAAGGACCACTTTTTCGTCTCCTATGGTGATTTTTAACTCTTCTATCGCAGCTTCTGCAAATGAAGCCGCTGTCCAGTTGCCTGAAACTCCACAAATGTTTTTAACGAAATTCTCTAAAAGCTTTTTGCCCTCTGTTGTATGGTATACTTCTGGGTGAAACTGGATGCCAAAGGTGTTTTGTTCTCCTATTTGAAAAGCACCGTTTTTTACGTCATGCGTACTGGCAATAGGTTTAAAGGTCTCTGGCATATTTATAATGGTATCGCCATGCGACATCCATACCTGTGTGTTAAGAGTTAATCCCTTTAAAAGTGGTGATTTTTGGTCAATGGAAGTAAGGTTGGCGCGACCATACTCGCGGTGTTTCGATGGAGTTACTTCACCACCTGCTTCGTGTGCAAGATATTGGGCGCCATAGCACACCCCTAAAACCGGTAGCTTACCCTTTATCTGCGACAAATCAGGCACGGGAGCATCTTTATCTCTTACCGAGAAAGGACTACCCGATAGAATAACGCCTTTAAAGCTTTTGTCGAGTTGAGGTATTTTGTTGTAAGGGTGGATTTCACAATAAACATTCAATTCTCGTACGCGTCTTGCGATTAATTGGGTGTATTGCGATCCGAAATCCAGAATAAGAATTTTTTCTTCCAGTACCATTTTGCAAAATTTTGCCGCAAACTTACATAATTTTTGTCTATTCTACCCTACATTTTGAATCAACAATGCATTAAAAATCAACTCTCAATAAACAGAGAAACATAAATGGTTTAAAATCGTATGATTTTATTGATATTCAGCAGAAAATATTCTTTATATTCGTCCTTATCAAAGATCCCTTTTAATATTAAGAATAAATGAAGATTGGAATTTATAGCAGATCTATCCAGGAAACATTTTTCCCGATAATGGGAGAGATTTTGAATTTTTTCAATCAGCGATCTGCAAGCTTACATATACATTCAAATTTCGCCAGTCAGCTCAGAAAAAATGGTTTTAATTTAGATGGAGTTAAGGAATTTGACCATTACAACAACCTGGATCCGGAATTGGAAATGATGATTAGTATTGGCGGCGACGGTACATTTCTTGAGACAGTTACCTACATTAGAAACAGAAATATTCCTATACTGGGAATTAATAGCGGTCGGCTTGGTTTTTTGGCCGACATAGCACCAAAAGATATCATTGAAGCGCTTAATGATGTGTTTGACCATAAGTATACAATTGAAAATCGTTCGCTTATTGGAATGGAAACCTCCGAACCATTGAATTGTGAATTCCCATATGCGCTTAATGATTTTACGATCAGGAAAAATGATCAATCTACACTTGTGAAGATTCACACCTGGGTAAATGGTGAGTTTCTAAATACTTATTGGGCCGATGGGTTAATTATTTCAACGCCCACAGGATCAACCGCTTACTCTCTGTCGGTAGGAGGGCCTATTGTTGTTCCTGAAACCAATAATTTAATAATCAGCCCAATAGCTTCGCACAATTTGACCGTGAGACCGTTGGTAGTAAGTGCAGACCATAAAATAACATTTAATGTAGAAAGTCGTACAGATACACATATTGCCTCGCTTGATGCGCGTACATTTTTCTTTGAAAAATCTATGAGTTTCTCTGTAAAAAAAGCACCTTTTTCAATTAGGATAATAAAAATAGAAGGTCATTCGTACTTTAATACCATAAGGAATAAACTTATGTGGGGAATTGATAAAAGGAATTAAAGGTTTAATCAAAATATGAATGTAATTCAGTAAAATATGGCTAAAATTGCTGTAAGCTTTTGATAGATTCTTAAATATGTATATTTTTACAAATTGGAATAATACAGCTTTCTAAAAATCAATGGAATGAAAAAAATAGTTGTAATCGGTATATTAGCCCTCCTGCTTCCTAATCTAATTTCGGCCCAAAGTATGCGATGGAAACGTACCCGCTACGAATTATATGGCGGCCTTGGAGCAACAAATTTCCTTGGAGAGTTAGGAGGAGGAGAAAAATCAGGAGGACAATTTTGGCAGGATTTTGATTTTTCTGCAACCCGTCCACTTATATCTGTTGGAATGCGCTATAAAATTCTTGAGCCTCTGGCTGTAAAAGGTGCACTTAGCTTTGGATATTTGAGTGGCGATGATAAAGACTCAGAAAACCAGGACCGAAAAGACAGAAATCTGCATTTTCGTGCACCAATTATTGAGCTTGGTGTGCAGGCAGAGTATTCCATTATTAAAGAACGTATTAGCCGTTACAGGAGATCCAGAAGACGAGGAGGTTTTTCCTTAGCCAGTCTGAACCTTAATACCTATGTTTTTACCGGAGTAAATGTTTTTTGGTTCAATCCACAGGCCAAAGCACAAGATGGCAAATGGTATAATTTACAACCCATAGGTACCGAGGGTCAGGGTAAGATCGCTACCCGCGAAAAATATAACCGGCTTGCAATTTCTATACCCCTGGGTTTTGGCTTTAAATATCCCATAACCCAGAAAATTAGTGTGGGGCTGGAATATGGCGGGCGTATAACATTCACCGATTACATCGACGATGTTAGCACAACTTATGTAGATCCTGCATTTTTTGATGATCCTGTGGAACAATACTTGCAGGATCCCAGTACAGAAAACTATCCGGCTGTAGGTGGAAATGATATCAGAGGTAATCCGAAATATGATGATTATTATATGTTTATGGTGGTAAACGTAACATATAAATTGCGCACCGGTCGTAACGGAATGCCAAAATTTTAACCTATATTTGTTAGTTAAAAGTAAGAAACAAAATGCAAAAACAATCACATATGAAGTTTATAGCGCATTTCCTGCTTTTTGTAGTACTTTTCATAAGCCTGGCAAAAAGTGCCGATGGCCAGGTTTATAAATGGAGAAAATTGCGCTATGAGCTAATTGCCGGCGGCGGAATCTCTAATTTTATGAGTGATGTAGGTGAAGCTGAGAATAGCGGCTTGTCAAAATATTTCTGGACCAATGTCAATACATGGCGACCCGTTGGAGTAATTGGTCTGCGAATGGCATTCAGCGACAGGCACAAGGCGAAAGCAGTACTTACCACCGGTTTTCTGTATGCGAATGATGCTTATGGCGCATGGCCTGAAAATCAATACGAAGTAAGAACCTCAATAACTGAGGTTTCTGCTCAATATGAGTTTTACTTAATAACAGAGCAGAAAAAAAGGAATATTTACAATTTTTTAGGAGCATCACAGCGATTTAAAAACTTTGTGTTACCTACTTATCTATTTGCAGGGATTAGCGGAGTTTATTTTAATCCCAAAACTCTGTTCGATGACAAGTGGGTTGCATTAAGACAATACAATACTGAAGTGCTGCCCAACGGAAAAGAGACCTATTTCCCCGTTGCCGTGGCTATCCCTGTGGGTATCGGCATACAATTTAAAATAGCCAAATATATTTCTGTCAATATTGAGGCTGGCTGGAGATTAGCTTTTACCGATTATATGGATGACCTCGGTCACGGCGATTATCCAGATCTTGAAGAGGCTATTGCAAATGGTGAATATACAAGAGCAGCACTATCTTACCGTGGACATGGCTTCGACCGCATGAGCGATCAGTTAAGGCAATCACTCGAAGAATATGTACCTGGTGGAAGCAGAAGTGTTGGTGAATGGTACGATCAGTATCAGTTTGTTACAGCTACGTTGAATTTCAAACTCAAAACCGGAAGAAAAGGAGAGCCAAGACTTCGGTTATACCGATAGTATTTATGAAAAAGGTTAGATTATTATTTCTGTTTATAATATTGTATTATGTCGGCGTTTCTCAAAAGAACGCCGATATTGGTTTAATGCTCGGTGGAGCAACTTACATGGGTGACGTGAACCAGGAAACACCTTTCAGAAGTGTTAAGCCCGCAGCAAGTGCTTTTTACAGATACAATTTTCATACACGTCTTGCGCTGAAGGGGAGCATTCAATATGCACGTGTTGGAGGAGATGATGCATTGTCAGATTTTGATTACCAAAATTTAAGAAACCAGCAGTTTAGTTCCGACATGCTTGGAGCTTCTGCTTTTATGGAGTTTAACTTTTTACATTTCGAACAAACCGTGCGTTATCGATATGCCACCCCATATATTGGCGCCGGCCTGGGATTCATGCTTGTGGATTTTAAACTCGCAGCAAATGCCCTTGAGAATATAACCATTCCATTTGGATTGGGTGTTAAAATTGGACTTACAGAACGTTTGGCAATGGGACTGGAATACACATTGCACAAAACTTTTCGTGACGATTTAGATAAAATTTCTGACTGGAGATATAATTCCTCAGGAAGTTTTCCGTTAAAGCAGAGGGCAAATCCTCAAAACGACGATTGGTTTACATTTTTTGGTGTTTTCCTATCGTATAAATTGAAAGATTGTGTAACTTGCCCCGCCTATTTATAAAATGTCAGAAGTGCGTGGAAGATGAAGACTTTGAAGGAACAAGTAGCTGTAAATAAACTCCCTAAACACGTTGCCATCATAATGGATGGTAATGGTCGATGGGCAAAAAAGAAAGGTAATATCCGAATTTTTGGACATAAAAACGGAGTTTCGGCAGTTCGCGAAACGACCGAAGCCGCAGCAGAAATTGGCGTTGAGTATCTTACGTTGTATGCATTTTCAACTGAAAACTGGAGTAGACCACGTACAGAAGTTGATGCATTAATGTCTTTGCTTATCCAAACAATAAATTCTGAGGTGCCTACTTTGATGAAAAATAATATCCGGTTGGAAACTATCGGAGATATTAAGTCATTGCCAGAAGACGTTCAGGCTAAATTGGCAGAAGCCAAGAAAAAAACCAGCCAAAATAATCGGACCGTGCTAAATCTGGCGCTTAGTTATAGCTCAAGGTGGGAAATTAACAATGCTATTCAGAAAATTTCGGA
>NZ_DATFKB010000025.1:0-13558 GCF_035268865.1 Salinivirga sp.
CACCATCCCACGTGTAACCGCTCATCTGGTCGAGTGGCTCCATGCAAGCTGCATGGGGTGATTTGATCCATACGTAATCGAGCTCCCGGTTACTGCTTACCGTAATTTTAATACGCAGACGGTCTCCGGGTTTCAGATTGGTTTCATTAGATGTGGTTTCAAGCTTACTCCCTTTTGCTGTTTCCCGGACTTTGTATATTTTCCGGTTTACAGACATTTCGTCCTGTGCAGGCTCAATATTGGCGAAATCTTCGGTAAAACTATGGTAAACAGCACCCCAAACGGGAACCTCTCCGGGATTAGCCACATATACCTCTTTCATAAATGGAGTGGGTTTACCCAGTGATTTTTTGAAATACCCGGAACCGGCCTCACCGGCCATATCATCGGTTTTAATAATTTGCCGGCCCACTTTAATTTTGACCGGACTGGAACGTTTGAGCCAATTTCTACCGGTATTCAGCAATGCATCAATGGCCATTAACGATGCATCCTGGTCGCGCCATGCCTGACCCTGTTTTTGCCTTATGAGCCAAAGTTTCATGGCCTCAATTTCATCCTGTGGCTGTTTCATTAACTGGAAATACTGAATGATAAGTGCCTGTGTAGCTACCGGAGCTTCGTCCCATTGCCAGCCCATACGATTTGTGCGCCAGAAAATACCCTTTTCTTCATCCACGACGGCACGCTCCCGCAATCGATCAATTACAAGTCTGGCATATTCATCGTGACCGTAATAGGCAGCCAAATAGCCTGAGAGAACAAACTGTTGCAAAGCCATCTCCTGGTATCTTCTTGCATGGCGGAAATAAAATTTTTCAGCTTCGGAGGCAGGTTTGTATTGGTTATTCACAGCATGCTGCACCATAAAATAGCGCATCATAGCTGAAGATGTAACATAATCAGTTGTATCCATGTTATATTCCAGCATACGCTGATATTTTACCTCCACCTCATCTTTAAGATACCGCAGTGCTTTTGTCACAATACTTTTTGCTCCGCTTTGCTCAACGGTTTTCATGTGCAGGGTTTTCGACAGGTAAAATGCAGTTTGTAATGTAAAGTAATATGATGCCCGCATTCCAGGCCGCCAGCTGAATGCTCCGCTTTCCAGCTGTTGCGATTCCAGATCCGACAGGGCCATTTGCATTTGTTGCGATGTAAAATTCGGATTCAGCATTTCCAATAATACACCCCGTTGCAACTCCTCATCGGCTGCTACCTTTTCCCAGGGAGTTTCTGAAAGTAATAAATTACGAAGCTCTTCATTTTTATGCAGCGATGACTTCAATGCCCCGGGTTGCGATTTCTCCCAAACTTTCAGCACACGCTGAATTTTTGGATAGTCGCTGAGCATTTGGCTTGTACCGGACGTAATGTAAAAATTGCGCGCCATTTGTATGGCTGATGCCGATTGAGACCTGTATACCGCCGGTAAGGCTTTAATGGCCATCCAAACAGGGTTGGTAGTCATTTCGATAGTAAGCTCGTGTTGTGCGGCAGTTGGACTATTTAGCTTTTTTATGGATTCCAGCTTGTAAGTTTTCTTTTGCCCGGGCTTGTTCCATATCACCATGCTGTTGATGATGCGCTGCCTTGATGGTAAAACCGGAATATTGTGTAATTCGCCATCGGTATATGGTCCGCTTGTACCGCTAATCTGATAATTCAGGGCGCTGATATTTGCCGGCACTGAAAATTTCACCGCAAAACTTTTACTCTCGCCAGCGGGTAACTCAAACTCATTGACAGGCAACTCTGCTTCAAATTCATTACCGGTAACCGGGTTGAATATTTTTGCATTGGGACTTACTGTTAAAAGACTGTCGGTCATGTTGTAGGCCATAGCCTCTAATGTCACTTCATCACCGTTATGGACAAACCTCAATTTATTGGGAACTACCATCAAAGGTTTTTGGGTGACCACCTCATGTTTGGCATACCCGGCAGCTAAACCGGTATCGATTGCCAACACCTGCAACTTCCAGCTGGTCATGCTCTGTGGGGCTTCGAACTCCAGGAGTACTTTACCATCCTTATCACTTTTGAGTTTTGGATAAAAGAAGGCTGTTTCGTTAAAATTTGTTCGCAATGCAACGGCATCCTGCTTTTTGTCTTCTGGCTTAACAGCTTTATCTTCAGATAAATCAGCTTCCATATCGTATTGCATCTCCCCCCCTTTCATTTCAGCTGGTGGTGGAGTTGGTTCTTCTATTGCTGACTCATTATCAACAACTTCCAACATCATGGTTTGCTTTGACCGTACGCTGGATGCAGGTCCAAATGGATTTTCGATGTACCAATGCGGTTTGTTTTGTGGTTTATGCGCATAAGGTGCATGCAGATAAAGCCCGCTGTTATTAAAAGTGCGCGATTCCCAGTTCAGGTTGTAAAAGTTATGTAACTGGAATGGCAAACTCCAGTTATGCGCTACAAACTGATCGAGCGACAAATCGTACATGGAAGCCAGCACCTCGGCTCCCTGTAACACTTTACTATTTTTCTTAATCTGAACACTCCACTTTTCAGGTGTGCCCGGCACCATCTTGTTGCGAATTGAAGTAAAGCGGACATCCAAAACCCTGCTGACAGGCTCAACCTGAATTGTTGCGTTTCTCACAAACCGACGCCCCTGAGCAATCATTATTGCCGAAAGGTAGATTTGGCCTTCGCTCCTTTGCTGCACTTTAATCTCAATTTCTTCTTTGCGGCCATCTATTTCTATTTGTTTTGTAAACAACTCCCCCTCTTTGTCACTAGCAATTAAACGTATTTGCGCATCATCGAAGCGACTTGACAAATGGACTTTAACCATTTCTCCGGGCTTACAATCAGCTTTATCAGTGATCATGTTAAAAGGCTCAGCAAGTTTTATCCTTCTATATTCCGGATCTATGACTTTCAAATAATTATTCGCATACAGACTGTCTGCCACATACCACGTAAATTTGTAAAAACCTTCATCTAACTCAAATGCGTCGGGTAATGCCAGTTTATTGGCTGCAGCCTCAATTTCTGTTATCAGCTTACCTGTTGGCATGGCAGACAAATCGAGTGCATTGTTCCAGGCCATGCCTGGAAATGCTTTTTCCCATTGTTGCTTGTTGGCAATAATTTCTTCAGCCGCAGAAAAAGGCATTGGGTAAAACTGGTCATCGGGTGCCTGAAGTTTATTCACCACAAGCTTAACTGTTTCTGTTACTTCTTCTCCGTTTACACCTTTAATAGAGACCTGTGGAAGCTCTCTGGCATCTACTACCGGTTCATTTACTGTAAAACCTGTTTGTATTGGTCTGGGCGATACTAAATGGGTATATTCAAAAACCCGTGATGAACCGTCGGGCAAAGTTACCTTGCTTTCTACTGTATAACGCTGGAGATAATCGGCTTTAAGTGAATTAAAATTTATTTGGGCAATACCTTTGGTATTTGTAGTATCGGTGAAACTTGCCACCACCATTTCTGATTGTTGCGGGTACCAATATTTAAAAATCCCGGAACTCAACTTAACGGTTGTTTCCACAGTAGCTTTATCAATAGGCGCCCCTGCGAATGAATTCACTTCTAAATCTATGGCTACTTCTTCGCCAGGCAGGGTTAGTTGGTTTTTCACCTTCCAAGATGCATCGAAAACCGGTCGCTTGTAATACTGTACCTCAAAGGACAGGTTTCCGCGATCAGCCCTAAGTCGCATTGTTCCGGGGCGGGCACTCTGAGGTATTTTAAATTGTCCGTTAAAACTGCCATTGGGCCCTGAAGTATAGGTTTGTTTGGCAATGGTTTTTCGGTTGGCATCTATAAGCTGCACTTCAATTTTTTGATTGGAGTTGGGTTTCCAATCATCACCTGTTTTGAGTGTAGCAATTCCCTTGAAATGAATTAACTGGCCGGGTCTGTAAATGCTTCTGTCTGCATAAAACTGAATGTTTTCACGTGTCCGCTCTTTGCCCTGATGAAAAAAGTTGTGATTGAAACGCGTGAGCAACGTATCTCCTTTTGTGGAGATCTGCACTACATCAACTCTGTCCTTTCGTGCAAGGTCGAGCACTCCTTCCTGCATTTTCACTTCCCGTAATAATTCAAATGAGCGCTCTCGCGACCGATAATTGTATTGCATGTCGAGTAGATCGGCCTTGCAGGTTTCCATTTGTTTTCCACTGATTCGGTTTAGTGCTATAATGCGGGTTTTATCCTCTAATGGACGCGTAATAATGGCCAGATTTGTACTGTTGATTAGCAGTTCATCCATTACGTTATGCCGTGGCGCTAGTTTCTTTTCTGTTTCAATATCAAGCAAAAAGAAACCTTTTGGTAATGCAGGCAGCAAATCAATTACATTTCGTCTGAAATAACCGGGTTTTTCAGGAAGTTTAATTTTATGTTCCCATATCTTTTCACCCTTGGGTATGCCAAGGTCCCTGTTTGTTCGGTCTGAAATTGCGAAACTATTCGCATTTATAGGGTAAGCTATTACATTAATCCACTTTTGGTTTTTATAGTCAATGCGCAACGGAACAGGTTTTCCAGGTATTATCTGTTCCTGAACCTGCAGCTGAACGGTTGATCTCTCTAAGTCATCGAGCAATTCTTTACAGTCAGTGGCTCCATAGCTTTCAGGATAATTCTTCAAGCTTTCTTTACATAAGGCAATGGCCTTATTTTGCCACTCAACAGCCATCTTCTCGTTCTCTTTTGCCATGGCCTGATTTGCATAGCTGATATAGATTTTAGCTAAGGCCGCAGAAGCGACACTTGAGGCAGGGGTCTTCTTATTAAGTTGCCGTTTGAGTGCATCGACATATTGATTGATTTTATTAAACTGCTCATCTTTTTCATAGAGGTATTGCAATCTTTTAATATCCAAATGCTGCTGAAGGTTAGCCTTGCGATTCTCTTGATCTTCGAGCAACATTGCAAAATAACGTGACATTTGCGCTAAGGGATGCGCATCCTCATTTTGGAGATTTGAAGACACAAACGTAGAAATTGGTGCATAGCCGTTTGTCAGTTGATATTGATAAACACCATCAAAAATTTTGATGGTGTTTATAGCTGTGAGCAAGGCCAGGTCTATTATTTTCGAGGGCATCACTCCATCAATGCTTTGTGCAGTGGAAAACAACTCCATTTCTTTTGAAGTCAACTGGGCATCGCTATTTGTAGCAAAAATCTTTGAGACTTCCTGATCTATAAGCTTCCAAATATCGTGTTTCGACCAAGCTTTGGGTTCTTCGTTAATAATGCCATCATCGGCATTGTCGCGCAGTCTGTAGCTGTGTTGGTTATACCAATATTCGTAACCATGAATTTTATAAGTGCGCAGCAATACTTCGGTGCGCCCGAATGGTTGCTTAATGTGTACATCTAACCGTTTCAAAACCTTATCGAAGCTGTCGTAGCTGAACCATTTGTTGGCTGTGATTTCAATTTCAACAGCCTGTACAAAAATGAGATCTCTCTCAGCCTTGCGGGCTTTATCCTGAATCTTCAGGGCCAGATCGGCAGCAGATTTGTATTTACGTTCTTTTTGAAGTTTTTGTGCCTCTTTTAGTAATTGCTCAAGGTCTTTGTCAGGACCCATATTAGCAAAAAAGGTAAAAAGCGGTAGAAGGAAAATTAAAAGTATTGTTTTCATAATAAGCAGTATTTTATGCCCCTTAAATTAAAAGAATGTGCCAGTACATAAATTTTGGATAACGACGCAGTTATTATTTTGTTGAAAGTACAAAAATTTGAGGTTTGAGCATAAAAAAACCTGCTTTCGATTAAAAAAGCAGGTTTTGATATGATTTATGTTGCTTACTCTTCGAGCAATTCAACGCTGCGCTTCACAAATTTATTCAGATCTTCGCCTTTAAGCATATTGTTGGCAAGCAATCCAAGGTCAATCAATTGTTTAACCAGTTTTTCTTCTTTGCCAAAACCTTTGAGTTTTTCCTCTTTTTCGGCTTTTAACTCATCAAGCTTTTGCTGAACTTCGGTGCGCTTTTGTTTATCTTCTTCCGATAAATCCTCTTCTTTTTTATCGGCATATTTGGTAGATATCTCATCGAACTCTTTCTGCACGGGCTCAATAGCCTCATCGGTTTTCTTAAGCTCATCGCCCACCTCTTCATCAATGCTTGAAGCAAGATTTACGATCAACGGATGATTGCTGTTCAGTACGAGATTATAGCTATCGGGCAGGTTTCCGTACATGTTCGCTCCACCCTGCATTTCTGACATATCTTTCATTCGACGCATAAACTCCGATTGTGTAATCATTATCGGAAGCGTGTCCTCATCGAGATTCTCCACAGATACGATATAACTTCCATCTTCCGGTAAACGGCCACGGAAAACGGGCACAAGGTTGTTTTGCTGTTCATCAGAGAGTTTGGAGTCTTTTGAAACTTCTTTTTCAATCAATTTATCGAGTACATCTGCGTCAACACGCTTGAAAGATGCATCCTCGAGATCAGTTTCGAGTTTATTTACAAAGTGAACGTCAAGCTGTCCGTCCATTTCGAGCACATCGTAACCTTTTGTTTTGGCCTCTTCGATAAAGGTATACTGCTCGGTTTTGTTTGTTGTGTAAAGGTGCACGAGCTTTTTATCTTTATCGGTCTGGTGCTCTTTAATCAGGTCTTTATACTCATCGAAGGTAAAGTATTTACCATCGGTATTTTTGAGGAGTACAAAATTTTTGGCACGTTCTGCAAACTTCTCATCGGTAAGCATACCGTACTGAATGAAAATTTTGAGATCGTCCCATTTCTCTTCGAATTGCTTGCGGTCTTCCTTAAAGATATCGTTCAAACGGTCGGCCACTTTTTTAGTAATGTGCGAAGAAATTTTCTTCACGTTAGAATCACTTTGCAGATAGCTACGTGACACGTTCAATGGGATATCCGGTGAATCGATAACTCCGTGCAGGAGTGTTAGGAACTCGGGCACGATTCCTTCTACTGAATCGGTTACAAAAACCTGGTTGCAATAAAGTTGAATTTTGTTTTTCTGAATTTCAATGTTGTTCCTGATTTTCGGGAAATAGAGAATACCTGTAAGATTAAAAGGATAATCTACATTTAGGTGGATATGGAATAGTGGGTCTTCGCCCATTGGATACAACTCCTTGTAGAAATCTTTGTAATCTTTTTCTTCCAGATCAGCAGGTTTTTTGGTCCAGGCCGGCTCCGGGTTATTGATGATTTTATCCTTATCGGTATCCACCATCTTATCTTCTTTCCACTCCTGTTCTTTACCAAAGGCTACCGGAACAGGCAGGAATTTGGCATACTTATTCAGCAGCTCATTTATTTTGCTTTCTTCGGCAAACTCTTTTGACTCTTCGTCGAGGTGAATTACGATGTCGGTTCCGCGCTCTTTTTTGTCGTACTCTTCAAGTTGATACTCCGGAGAACCTTCGCATGACCAATGTACGCCTTTCGCATCATCTTTATACGATTTGGTATAAATCTCAACTTTTTCGGAAACCATAAAAAGCGAGTAGAAACCCAATCCAAAGTGTCCGATGATTGACTGTACATCATCTTTGTACTTGTCCAGAAATTCATTGGCACTTGAAAAAGCAATCTGGTTTATATATTTGTCCACCTCCTCAGCGGTCATTCCAATACCGCGATCGCTAATAGTAATGATTTTCTTTTCGGCATCGTTGCTAATGCGAATGGTGGTATCACCCATTTCACCCTCAAATTCTCCGCGGCGGGCCAGTGCTTTTAGCTTTTGTGTGGCATCGACCGCGTTTGATAATGCTTCGCGAAGAAAAATTTCATGATCGGAATACAGAAACTTTTTAATTATTGGAAAAATGTTTTCTGTAGTTACACCAATATTACCTTTTTGCATCTTATTTAGTTTTTTTGGTTATTTTCTGCAATGGAATTTCCAACATGCATGCCACAAGATTAAATGTGCCAATTCGTCACAAAACAAAAAAAAGGCTGTCGAAATTGACAGCCTTCAATATTTTGATACTTTTAAGTTTACCCGAGGTAAGCTTTCAGCAGTTTACTGCGTGATGTGTGGCGCAATCTTCTGATTGCTTTTTCTTTGATCTGGCGTACCCTTTCGCGGGTCAGTCCAAAACGCTCACCGATCTCTTCCAGGGTCATTTCCTGGCAACCAATACCAAAGAACAACTTAATAATGTCGCGTTCTCTTTCGGTAAGTGTGGCCAAAGCCCTTAAAATTTCTCTTCCGAGCGATTCGTTCATCAGGCTACCATCGGCTTTAGGACTGTCCTGATTTTCGAGTACATCGAGCAGGCTGTTATCTTCACCTTCTACAAATGGTGCATCAACAGATACATGTCTACCTGATACTTTCAATGTATCACTCACTTTTTCTTTAGGCAGTTCCAGTTTGTCGGCCAGTTCTTCCGGTGATGGTGTACGTTCATTTTCCTGTTCAAATTTTGAAAAGGCTTTATTGATTTTGTTCAATGAACCCACCTGGTTTAATGGCAGTCTTACAATTCTGGACTGTTCTGCCAGTGCCTGCAGAATAGACTGACGAATCCACCAAACAGCATAGGAAATAAATTTGAAACCTCTGGTTTCATCAAATTTTTCAGCAGCTTTAATCAAACCAAGATTACCTTCATTAATAAGGTCAGGTAGGCTCAGTCCCTGATTTTGATACTGCTTAGCAACAGAAACCACAAAACGCAAATTGGCTCGTGTAAGTTTTTCGAGTGCTGCCCTGTCCCCCTTTTTAATGCGTTGGGCCAATTCCACCTCTTCTTCAACTGTAATAAGCTCCTCGCGGCCTATCTCCTGAAGATACTTATCCAACGACGCACTTTCGCGATTCGTGATTGATTTAGTGATTTTTAACTGTCTCATATATACCTTTGATTTTACGGCTCAGATAAAGATTGCAAATATATTTTCACAAATAAATAAACATGAATCCTAATGTACTGAGATTCATGTTTTTATATTTTAAATTAAATAGCTATTATCATTCGTTTATAACTGTGTGCCCTTATACTACGCAGGCTTATTCAAAATGTTTCAGGCATTTATGTTTTTTTCTTATGGTATAGAGAACAGTTAAACAACGGAATGAGTTATTTAATATTTTATTTTCCAAATGCATAATATGCTTTCATTCCATTGGGATAAATTCCTTCAACCATTATACCGCCCTTAGATTGCTCTATCACCTGTCGGATATCCTTTTCAGATACAATTTTCATACCATTCATTGCCAGAATGATAAAACCTTCATGAATACCTGAACTTCTTAATTTACCGGATTCCAACTCCACAATTTTCATACCATGTGAAATATTCAGCAACTTTTTTTCTTTGTCGCTGACCTCCTCAAATTGCGCTCCCAGGTTCACCAAAGGATCTTCGCCCTGAATTATTTCAGTACTCCCCATTTTATTTTGAAGTATAACATCTTTTTCAACCTCGCGATTATTCCGCAGTACGGTAACTTTGAGCCGGTCTCCGGGTCTGAATTTACTTAATTGCTCCTGCAGTTGAGCCACATTTTTTATATCGACCGTGCCTATACGCACAATCACATCACCAGGTTCTATACCAGCCTTGTCAGCAGCGCCACCTTCACTTATATTGTCGATATAAACTCCTTTGAGGGTTTCAATATCATTTTCTGCAGCGAAACTTTCGTTCAGGTCGTGAATCATGATGCCCATTACAGCGCGCTGCACCTGACCGAATTCAATTAAATCCTCAACAACTTTCATAGCAATGTTTACCGGTACAGCAAACGAATAACCTGAAAATGATCCTGTTTTAGAAGCAATGGCCGTATTAATCCCAATTAATTCTCCTTTTCGGTTAACCAATGCGCCACCGCTGTTTCCGGGATTTACAGCTGCATCGGTCTGTATAAAAGCCTCGATTCCGTAATTTTCCCGAAGCAGGTTTATATTGCGTGCTTTTGCCGAAACAATTCCGGCCGTAACAGTTGAAGTAAGGTTAAATGGATTACCCACTGCAAGCACCCACTCTCCTATCTGCACATTATCTGAATTGGCTGCTTTAACGTGTGGTAAATTATTTTCATCGATTTTCAACAAAGCGATATCGGTACCAGGATCGGATCCAACTAACTCTGCATCGAATTCTCTTTTATCGTTCAGCACTACTTTAATTTTCTGTGCTTTATCAATCACATGATTATTGGTTACAATGTAGCCATCGTCAGATATAATTACACCGGAACCACTACCCACCACAGGTTGGCTTTTACGCTGGCTCCCCTGACCAAAAAAATACTCCAGAAACGGATTTCCATAACTATATTGTTGCACATAAGCTGTTTTAACGTGTACTACTGCATCAACAGTTTTTTGGGCAGCACTGACCATTTCATTCTCAAACATTCCAACCGGAGACGAAAGCCCTGCTGTTCGGGAATTAATTGTACCACTTTGATTAGAATCTACAGCTTTACGCACGAAACCATTTTGTTGCTCTATTTGCTCATAATTATTGCGTTGTTTAACGGTGTTGGTGTTTTGATTTGTGGAAAAGGTGTAAACCAACAAAACCAATAAACCACCGAATACCCCGGCAATAAAATTTATGAATAGCTTTCTTTTTTCCATAGTTTTTAAAGTTTTATCGGGTTATTAAAATATTATGTTCTGTGTTTAAGTTTTAAAAGGTACTTAAATTGTATAAATTTGTACGCTTATGAAAGTTCAAAATTTATACAAACATGCTGATTTTAACCTAACTTTAACTTATGCTGCAAAAATTTCATAAATACCATGGAGCCGGGAACGACTTTGTTTTAGTTGATATTTCAGAGAACAACGGAATAAAGTTAACACAAAAAGATATAGCGACAATTTGTCACAGAAGGTTTGGCGTGGGTGCAGATGGGCTAATTACGCTAGGGCCATCAGATAATTCGGACTTTAAAATGACATATTACAATTCTGACGGTTTTGAAGGCACCATGTGTGGAAATGGCGGGAGATGTGCAGTACAATTTGCCTATGATCGGGGTATGGCAGGCAAAAAAACCACGTTCGATGCAGTGGATGGCTTGCACAAAGGAGTGATTACCGATGATGAAGAGGTGAACCTTATGATGCAAAATATAGGTGAAATTAAAAATACGCCTTTTGGCATGTTTGCAGACACTGGCTCACCGCACCTGGTAATTGAAGCAGAAAATTTACAAAAACTGGATGTAAAGACCGAGGGGGAAAAGCTACGACACGATTCCTATTTCTATCCGGATGGCGTAAATGTGAATTATTACCAAATTATAGATAATGTTATTCATATTCGCACATTTGAAAGAGGTGTAGAAGCTGAAACCTGGGCATGCGGCACAGGAAGTGTTGCCACGGCAGTGATTGCTCATCACAAAAAGCAGTTCGACTCAAATTCTATAAAAGTCCAGGCTCGGGGTGGTCAATTGACCATTAGTTTTGAATTTAATGGTCGATATGAAAAATTGTGGCTGAAAGGGCCGGCACAAAAAGTATTTGAAGGTTATGATTTCATTAAGTAAAAAAATTTTCGATTACATTTTTTATTTAATATCTTTATTCCACCTATAAACTACTATTTATATGACCCTTGAACAGGAAACAACTTTTAAGATATATGACATACTGGATACCGAAGGCCTAAGTTATTTTTATCGTGGTGATTTAACTGCAAGCATTACCGATGGAATACTGGCGCTCACAGAAACCAACCTTACCAAAGCCAATGAGCCTGTAAAAGTTAAAAAGCGGGTGTATACCATTTTGGTCGAAGGCTTACAAAACATAACCCGCCACCAGGACGAGACCGGAACATGGAAAAGTTTCTTTGGCGTAGAGCAGAGTGGTGAATTTTATTACATCACCATGGCCAACATAATCCTGAATGAGAATCAGAAAAAACTAACCAGCCAACTGGACAAAATCAATAGCCTGGAAAAAGAAGAGCTTAAAGATTTTTACAAAAAGACCCTCATGGAAAATGAGCTCTCTGAGAAAGGTGGTGCCGGGCTTGGGTTAATTGAAATGGCCAGAAAATCAGGGAATAAACTACAGTATGCCTTTAAAAAGCTCGATGATAAATGGTCGTATTTTTACTTGCGCACCTACATAAAACATAATTTTGCCGCAGTGAATTCCGATGAATCGCATCTGAATTTTGGCAATATTTTCGATCTGCATGAGCAGTTAGACAAAGAAAATGTGCTCATTATCTTCAATGGAATTTTTAACCAGGAGAGCCTTATCAACCTGTTATCAATTATTGAAAGCCAAATGGCCGGGCAGGCCGCTTTAAAAAAGAAGGTATTCAATATTATGGTAGAGTTGTTACAAAATATTGTTAAGCATGGAATATCGCCCATTAAGCAAGAAGGTAATCCGGGACTGTTTTATATTTCATATTCTAAAAACGGCTATAAGCTTCATACAGGAAATTATATTAAACCAGATAAAATTGATTCGCTCAAGGAAAATATTGATAAAGTTAACAATTTGAACAATGAAGAGCTAAATGAGTTTTATGATAAACGGCTTTTCAATTTTCAGATTGACAATAACAAAGAATCTGGACTCGGCCTCATAGAATTACGCATGAAAAGTAACAGTAAACTGAAATATGCGTTTAAAGAGACAAGTGAAAAATATACCTTTTTCACAATCGAAGTAACAATAAAGGACTAATGGAACCACTTATACGCAAAGCAACAGAGGACACTCCTGAAATTATACTGGATAAGGATAAAAATACCTTTAGCATTTCGGAACGCTCATTGCCTGAAAATGCTTTTGATTTTTACAAACCGGTATATGAATGGTTGGAACAATACATTACGCAGCCTACAGAACAAACAGAGCTGCACATTAAACTCGATTATTTCAATACAGCCTCGGCCAAGCAGCTAGGTAAAATATTCAATTTGCTCGAAACCATTAAATATTCGCTAAAAGTAATTTGGCATTATTACGCTGACGATGCCGACATGCTGGAGAGCGGAAAACGTTTTGCCCGACTTACCGGAATAAACTTCGAACTGGTTGAAGAAGAGCCTGAAGAAGATAGTGATGACTTTAAAATAATTTACGATTAGCCATGATGCCTGTTCTATATATTGAAGCCACCAAAGATACACCACGGGTTATTTTTGATGCTGAGAAGAACCAATTTGAGATTACAGAAAAGAGCCTGCCAGAGGATGCCGTTGGATTTTTTCAGCCTATTTTTGACTGGCTCAACCAGTACATTGACCAGCCAAACCCTGAGAACACCTTTATTTTTTACCTTGATTACTTTTCGACAAGTACAGCCAAACAGCTTTCAAAGGTTTTCTTTCTTCTGGAAAAACTCTCTGAAAAATCTCAGGTAAAAATTATATGGAGATACCAGGCGGCCGATCTCGATATGTATAATGCGGGATTACGCTATCAGAAAATGCTGGATGTAGATTTTGAAATAGAGAAGGTTTAAAACTGAATACCCCAAACCAAAACATCGTCGATTTGCCTACTGCGGCCCTTCCACTCATCGAAACGTTTTTCTAACAAGGCTTTCTGTTTTAAAAAATCATGTTC
>NZ_DATFKB010000026.1:0-10574 GCF_035268865.1 Salinivirga sp.
TCGTTATCACAAATTGATGTTGTTTCGAGGTAATGATAAGCCGGATTTACGGTTAAATCGAGCATATACAGACTGTCGCAACCATGCTGGGTAACGAGACTATCGTAATAAATGCCGGTTTCGCTGTAATAATTATTTTGCCAGAACACACTGTCATCACTACAAATAGTATAAACTTGCTCATTATAGAAAGTTGAATTTACAGTCAGGTCGAGCACGAAAACACTATCGCAGGCTAATACAGTCGTGAGGCTGTCGTAATAGATACCGGTAGTCTTGTAGTAATCTCCTCGCCATAACACACTATCGGTATCGCATATTGCGGATGTCTCAATAAATTCATACGCCGGATTAACGGTTAAGTCGAGCATAATTACGCTATCGCAGCCGTCAATCGACGATAAGCTGTCGTAATAAAAACCTGTCTCGTTGTAATAATTGTCATGCCACAAAAGGCTATCGTTGGAGCAAATTGTGTAAGTCTCAGAGCTGAAAAATGCAGGGTTTACAAACAAATCGAGCACGTACACGCTATCGCATGAGTTGATGGTTATGAGACTGTCATAATAAGTGCCTGCATTTTTGTAGTAATCGCCCCGCCACAAGAGGCTGTCGTTATCGCAAATCGTAGACGATTCATAAAAGCTGTATGTCGGATTCACAAACAAATCGAGCACATAGACACTATCGCAACCACTTATTGATTGCAGGCTGTCGTAATACATTCCGGTTTCATTGTAATAACTGGCGCGCCAAAGCAGACTGTCGTTTCCGCATATAGTTGCTGACTGTTCATCGAGAAATGTTGGATTGTTATCTAATTGAAGTACGTAAACACTGTCGCAACCATCAACCGTAAACAGGCTATCGTAATAAATTCCCGGTTCTATGTAATAATCTTCATGCCACAACAGACTGTCGTTATCGCAAATTGAGTAGGATTCGATGTATGTATAAGTTGGATTTACCATTAAATTCAGGGTGAATATACTATCACAGCCCTGTTCCGTTTGCAAACTATCATAATAGGTTCCTGTTTCATCATAAACCTGACCGTGCCATTCGAGTGTTTCGCTATCGCAAATTGCGGCATCTTCCACAAATGAATATGAAGGATTAACAGACAGACTTACAGTATCTCTGGAAATAATTCCTGCTCCGGAATACACATGTACAAAATAGGTTCCCTCCACATCGGTTTCATAGGTTTGAGTTTTTACCAATGTGTCGGCGTTGCCCTCTTTGAACCATGCGTACGTATATTCTGCATCTGCTCCGGCATCGAAGGTAACCGGAGTTCCTTCGCATGTTATTTGGTCTGCACCCAATTCAACAATGGGTTTTTCTCCAATAATAATATTGTCTACAGCGATGTACGGCCAGCTTCTTACGCACGATTGAAATGTAAGTTCAAAAATATCTGTACTTAGTTGATTGAGCTCAAATACTTTGGTTTCGAAAGGAGTAGCTTGCGTTACGTGATACTCTTTTACTCCTTCCACATCGACTAATTCAGTCGTTCCATCAGTTAATACCCTGAACCATGCCTGCTTACTATGAGATTCAACATGTATTTTCATGTCAAATTGCAAAGCCGGATTTGTCATCCCTGAAATATCTACATTGCAAGAAGTTGCAAAGCCATGAAAATATGCATTTTCTACCCAAAGTTGAGTGGAATCGGGCGTATCGCCACCCTGCCAGTCGGACAAATGCCCGCCACTTTTATAGGTAAATTGCAGACCATAATCACTCTCATTTGCGGCTCCTGAACTTACGAAAACATCGGCATCAGAATTTGCAGATAACTTGAAAAAATATGAATTATTCTCTTCTAAATCGTCCAGAAAAGGATAGCTGTTTATTGAACCGAAACTGAGAAATGCCCTGGTAATTGAATCATCATCGGGAAGCTCGTCATCAGGTTGTTCTACAATGGCCGTGCATAAATATTCATCCGGGGTTGTCATATCTAGGGTGTTCGCAAAAGTATATTCTACGGTATCGCCGGAATTTACGGATTGCGAAATAGTTTCGCTTATGTATGTTGCCCCGCCATCAAGTGTATATTTGACCGGAACACTTCCGTAATTGGCTGTTCCACGGTTGACCAGTTTAATATGAACCTGTTCTGCAGGCGATAAATCACAGTCGGAAGGTAGCACGACATCAATCATGGCTAAATTATAAGTTAGCGGAGTAAACTCATCGGCACCCATATCCGGGTTGGAGCCATCGCGGGTTTCTCCATCAATATCGACAGATTCCAGTCCGGCTAAAGCAGCACCATTCAAATTGAGAGAAGATGTATGGAGATCGTCGGCAGACAGGAATTCCGGATTTTCCGAAATGGAGTTTGCATCTTGCCCGGAGGTAGTTTGCAAATCGATCAGTGTTGCACAATCTGTACCTTTCCACGAGGCTAATTGGGTTCCTTCTGTGTAATAGTCGTTATAATCAAAATCAATATTATGAAAATCAGAATAAGTGCTTAGAACTTGCCCATCTGCATAATTGTAAAAAACATTATTCTTTACTACCGTTTCATCTGATTCTAACCTAAGACACTTACCTGTTGAATATACGCTATTATGATATATTTCATAATAATCAGAATAACTTATACTTAACCCTTCGCCATCGCCCGATATGAAATTATTTGAAATGCGTGGGTTTACACTACCATCATCATCGCCATAATATATCTGTATTCCATAAACTGCAAAATTGCTTATGGTATTCCGCCGTATATCAATTTGAGCAGGGTAGTATAAATAAATACCTGTGTTCATATCTACAGTTGTTCCAGTAGGAGAATTGGCCAATATTTCATTACCTTCTATATCCACATTAAAACAATGGTCGCACTTAATAGCTGAATAACTGGGCGAACCTGTAAAGATATTAGTATTAATGCTTGCATCGCTGTAATTGTTCAGTTCAACTCCTCTATAAACCTGATTATGGATAATATTGCCTGTAATTACGGCATTAGCGGTTTTTTCTGATTCACTTTTACCAGTTTGTACAATAGCATAATATCCGCCATAAAAATAACTGTCTTCGATTCTCAAATTATTACAGTTTGTGTCAACCTCATCAGAGATAATTAAATGATAAGAATAATTGTAATTATTTTCTTCTTTAATTGATCCAATAAATTGACAATTATAAAAATGAATATCTGGCGAATTGGAAATTTCCACTACATTATTGTTATACACATGACTCTCCGATTTTATGGTAATATATCGAAAAGTGATATATTGTGTTGTATCGAATTTTACAACAAACGAAGAATCTCCAACAGTGGAAGCGTAGGTTAACTCAACATCGGTGCTGTCGGTAGTTGTTGATTGAAAAGTGATGTTATTTGCGGCTGAAGCGCCTGTTATATCAGGAATTACGACCTGTTCATCGTAAATACCGGGTTCAACATTAAACGTAACTGCTGCAGAAACGCCTTGAGTTGAGAGCGCTTCAACAGCCTCATTAAAAGTACCATAATCGCCGGAAGCGCCTATAGTATATAAGCCACTTAACTGGGAAAATGCATTCACCGTAGTGGCCAAAACAATGATAAAAATAAATAGTGCTTTCATTTTGGGATTTTTTGGGTAATGATGTGATTGAACTTATAAAGATACACTATAATTATGTTAAACTCAATATAAATAAAGCAACTTAACATTTGATATTAAGGAATATATAAAATATTAAGATTTATTCAGAGATTATCGAAAAATCATGAAAGCATTGTCAAATGAAGTGTGACCAGGTGATCGTGTCCGGGCTGTACTAATATTTAAAAAACCTATACAAAAACGGCATAAATAAAGGGGACTGCTCATAAATAAATGAGCAGTCCCTCTCCTTTTATAAATTACTTATTTATTGTTTAATTAATTTACCGGTAGCCATGCCATCTTCAGTGCGTATCTGGTATAAATAAATACCACTGGTCAAATGACTCATATCAACCTGCAACTGTGCTTTACCTCCAAAATGTATCGATTTTACAATCTGTCCGCTTAGATTAGAAATATAAAGCTTTCCTCCCCGGTGAGTACCTGCTAAGGCTATGTTAACTCTATCTTTTGCTGGTTGTGGCCAAACGTTTATATCGATATTTGTGTGTGGTTCGGATATAATACCATTGCCGGCCTCCATACCTTTATCGGCAATAGCTTTAATGCAAAAATTACCCGAATGCTCCCAGAATGCGTCACCTTCCGAATAAAAATCAATCCAGTGGCCCTGATCATCTTTATAGAAGCTCTCACCCTCCGAAGCGGTTGAATGTACCACCGTACGGGTATTTTCTGCACAAAGCAGTACGGGTACTTCAGAAGTGCGATCAAAGGGTTGCCCTCCTTTATCGAACTCCAGTTCCATGTAAAAATCATCTCCTTCCGGAATACCAATCAATTCAGGCAAATCTATAGTATGAAAACCTTTAATTTCTATAAAACCCGCTACCTGTCCGAGGTTATTAGAAAGCTCTGTATCAAAATCATCATAAATGGTGCAGGTATAATTCACGCTATCGGCGGCCGTGTAAAAACTTACAGCTTTAAGAGACATTGAATCAACTGCTGAGAAGGCGTTCATTGCTGTATTAGATTCGGTCCACGTATCGCGCCATCCGTGATAATCGTGATAGTAAATGGTATCGAAAAACGGCTCAACGGTATTTGAAAATGAGATAGCGCCCATTTCAGGTTCGCGGCCAGCCCATTTATCATAATACGAGATCCAGAAATACCCACTGTAACCCCAACTATTACCCCAACTATTTTTACACAGCCAGGCACCTGGCTGAGGGGCATCAGTAGGGTGGTTATCGTCCCAACCAACAATGGCAATTGCATGATTGGGCAACACATCGGAACCGGGCGGTTGATAATGGTTGTAGTTATAATCAATAAACTGTCCGTTGTATGCCATGCAAGTACCCATAACACCATTTTCCATTATCTTTGTTTTAAGCAAATCAATCCGCTCAAGACTATCCCCCATGGCAAGCCATTCGATGTTGCGCACATAAAAATAATTGTAACTGGTATCAGCACGCCGTGGCATATTCGAATGCCAATAACCTTCGATCGCAGTATCCTGAATGGCCCCCTCACCTCTCGACAAGTAGGCTGAGGTAACCAGGTAGTCGCCGCCATAATGTACTTCAAGACCACTCCCATCATCGGGCATGGTATCCTGGTTAAACTCCTGGTTAAACCCGTTCCACCAGTCCAAATGGTATTCGGCCAGGTTGGGCTCACCGTCCAAACCGGCATTGGTCCAGTTTGCGTTCATCATCAGATTACCTTCAATGGCAGCCATGGCCCCGTGTGTCCAGCAGGTGCCATCAATCTGGCTTTTCACTGAGGTAACAAAATTTTCGCCGTTATAATCGCGTAAATCAAATTGTTCAGGTAGTTCCTGGGCAAAAGAAGAATTAAAAACAAAAAGCGTTAAAAGAACAAAAGTGTAGTAGTGTTTCATAGCGTTTCTTTTTTGTAAAAGGATAGTATAATACAATTCAAATTTAATAAAATATTCTGATTTTCAAAGTTGTAAGTTGAAGCATGTCTATCAGCAATAATTCTGGTTGAATTTTTTTTCAGTTTTTTATAGGGTAAAATCATTCTGAAACGTCATTATGGTATAAGGGCCCCAAAATGTATAATTTAATCCACAGAATTATGAAACTTAAAAACTCCCATAAGAAGTTAAGAGCATCGGTGATGATACTATTACTGATCGCAGCCTCTGCTTTCCAAACTTTTGCCCAACCAGCCACACAAACTTTCGAGGGCAAAATTATAGACAACCAGACAGAGGATCCTAAATTTTACGCCTCAGTTGCAATAGAAAACACAAGCATTGGTACGGTAACCAACAGCGAGGGTACATTTATATTAAAAGTACCTGAAACCCTCATGGATGCAAATCTTGTGATATCGTTTATAGGTTATAAAAATGCTGTAGTACCTGTTAAAAGTCTGAAAAAAGATAAGATTAATACCATTGCGATTGAATCCAACAGTATTCAGATATCTGAAATTACAGCCACACCAAAAGACCCGGAAACCATTGTTAGGGCTATGTTTCGCAATATCAAAGAGAAATACTATTCAGACCCTGCAATGCTGGAAGCCTTTTATCGCGAAAGTGTAAAAGAACGCTGGAAGTATCAGATTTTGGCAGAAGCAGTGGTAGACATTTACAAAGCTCCGCTGGGTGCCATATTTGGCACCGACCAGGTAAGTATTCAAAAAGGCCGTAAAAAAGTAAATCATAGCGAAATTGATACGCTTTTAGTAAAGCTGCGTGGTGGTCCAAGGGTTTTGATGTACCTCGATCTGATTAAAAATCCTTCACTTATTTTGAATGAAGAGTACATGAAATTTTATGAATACGAGCTCGAAGATATTGTAATGGTAAATAATCGCGCACACTACATTATATCATTTAAGCAACTGCCACATGTTAACTTTCCACTGTACAATGGAAAATTCTATGTCGATGTTAAAAAGCTCGCCCTTAAGGAGGCCGTATTCTCCATGAATATGATAAATGACATTGAAACTCAAAGGCGCTTTATTCGGAAAAAGCCCATTGGTATGATCTTCGAACCATTATCAGCAAACTACCATATTCGTTACGAAAATATTGATGGAAAATGGTTATTTGACTACGCCCGTGCTACCGTTGAGTTTAAATGCGACTATCGCAGAAGGCTCTTCAAAAATAAATACACCATTACATCTGAAATGGTTATTACCGACCGTAAATTTACAGATATTCAGCCCTTCCCGCGCCATCACCGTTTTTACAGTAGCGACATACTCTCAGAAGAGATTGATAGTTTTACCGATGGAGACTTTTGGGGTAGTAAAAACATTATTGACCCGAGTAGTGATATCAGCAAAGCTGTGAAGCAACTTATTAAGTAATAAGGAGCCTGAGCTTTGACATGATTTAGTTTAACAAAATAATTGTACCTTTATCTGACAAATAAAACCATGGCCAATTCAAATTAACAAACCCGGTAAAGTTTGCCAACCTTTAGAACATAAAGGCTGGCAGACTTAGGCCATTGGGTTATTGCGGTTACGAATGGAAAAGTCTGACAAGCACATAATTAAACAAATAAAAAAAGGAGATAAAACAGCGTTTGAGCACCTGTTCAAAACGCTTTATACCGAGCTCTGCCACTTTGCAAATAGTTTTGTAAAAGATCCAGACGAAGCCGAAGAAATTGTACAGGACGCCTTTTACAAATTGTGGCAAAAAAGGAAACAACTTATAATTCAGAAAAACCTCAGGGGATATTTATACAAAACCATACGCAACAAGTGTACAGCTTATGGCAGGCATCTTAAAATTAAACAGCAGTACGAGCAAGATCCAAACACAGGCCATACGCCGGAAAGCCCGCTTGAGTTACTGGAAGCCACACAAATGGAGAAACTATTTAATCAAACCCTGATGCAACTACCCGAGCGGTGTCGTAAAATATTTAATCTGAGCCGGGAACAGGGCCTAAAATACAGAGAAATTGCCATTGAATTATCCATATCAATCAAAACCGTTGAAGCAGATATGGGTAGTACCCTAAAAGCCTTAAGAGAAGCACTCAAAACAGCACAAAAATGAATGATGCATTTTATATACAAGCTGCCCGTTTCCTGTCCGGAGAGTTAAATTCTTCTGAACATGAGGAGTTTGCAGCACAAATAAACCAAAACCCGGAACTCAACAAAGAGTTTCAGACAATAGCACAATACTGGAATAAAATGGATGATCAAAATTCAACCCGGTTCGATTCTGAGCAGGCATGGAGCAAACTGGAGCACAGAATAGCCAACCAGCAAGATGAAAAACGTAAAAAATTCATCAAAGCACCCAAAATGGCCATTGCCGCTGCAATAATTTTGGGATTTGGGCTCCTGGCACTGTTAGTGGCCTATTTTCTGCCCGGACATAACCAAATACGCTATGTGGCAGAACAACGCATGGAAATAACCCTGCCTGACAACAGTACTGTTATTTTGAAAAAAGGCAGCGAACTTACACTTGATGAACGGTTCAACAAAAAAACACGCAATACCAACCTTAAAGGCCAGGCATGGTTCGATGTGGCAGCCAATGATGATAAACCCTTCATAATTGAAGCAGCCAGAACAAACATCGAAGTGGTAGGAACTGCTTTTAGCGTTGACTCACGTCCAAACAGACCAGACCTGGTTATAGTAAAATCAGGTACAGTAAAAGTAAACCATAAATATACTAAAGAAAGCATGGTATTACAGGCCGATGAGTATGCCGAAGCAGACAATAAAAGGTTGTACACCATTAAAAACGTTAATCCCAACTACCTCAGCTGGGCACTACGGGACTTCTATTTTTCAAATGCCAATTTGGGCTATGTAGCCGCAAAACTGGAGGAAGCATTTGGTAAAAATGTGGTTTTCGCTGATTCATCAATTGGAAAAATGCAAATATCTGCTACCTTTAAAAATCAATCCCTGAAAGAAATTGTTGACATTATTTCTGAAACACACAATCTGCAATACACCTTTGCCGATGAAAATGTGGTACTAAAACAGAGGAATTGATTAAACCGCGCAGAATATGGTTGTTTTTAATTTTGCTTTTACCGGTATTTGCCAATGCCCAGGAAAAAGCAAACGACACGCTTATTTCGTTAAAACTTGAGCAAACCAATATACGGACTGTGCTGGATACCATTTCAGCAACTACAGGTTACCTCTTCTCATACAACAGCAAATACCTGAACGATACCACCAAAATTGACATTAACGTCGATAGTGCTTCTGTGGAGGATATCATTAAGCTAGTCGCCGATGACCGGGAAGTACAATTGGTCCGCAGAAACCGGCACATCATCATTAAAGAAGCACCCGGTAAAAATTATTTTATCCTCTCCGGATCGGTCAAAAGCAACAAAGAACCCTTAATTGCAGCTTCGGTATATTTTAAAAACACCTTTCAGGGCGTAATCACCAATGCCGATGGTGAATTTGTACTTAAAGTACAATCGCAATCTAAGGAAGACACCCTTGTATTCTCGCACCTTGGTTATTACAGCATGGAAATTCCTTTACAGGAGATTGAGCACAATCACATTGATGTAACGCTTAAAACACACAGCATTAAGCTGGAAGAAATCATTGTCAGTGGTGCCAGCGCCCGGACAATTGTCAAAAACATGATGGAAAATCTGAATGCTCACTATCCGAAAAAAGATGTGGCCTACACTGGTTTTTATCGCGAAGAGGTAAAGCGGGGCAACGATTACCAGTATTTTTCAGAAGCAGTGCTGAAGGTTTACAAAAACAATTACCAAAAAACCATTAACACAGAGCGCATCCAGCGTATACAAAGCCGCACCATAAAATCGGCCAGTAAAAAAGACTCGGTTTTACTAAAAATTAAATCAGGGCTGCGCACATCACTCTACCTCGATGTGGTGCGTAATCGACCCTCATTCATGCATCCGCTTACCTTCGACCATTACACCTACAAAATAGAACGCACATCCTACATCAACGGGCAAATGGTGTACATCATTAATTTTAATCCCATTGCAGGGACTAAAGTACGTTACGAGGGCCAGCTGGTGATTAATGCAGAAAACTTCGCACTCGAAGGCGTAGACTTTGCCTATGCCGAATCCCGTAAAGATGCCCTCGAAGAGCTGGTATCGAAACGTTCCAGGGGTGTAAAGAAAAAATTCAACCAGGCCAGTTACAAAGTGCGTTATAAGCGCATTGGAAACACCTGGTATCTGCAGCGCACTGAGACGCTACTCTCTGTAAAGGTCAAAAAACGCGGCAACTGGTTTTATAAACCTTACACCTCACAAACAGCTTTTTACGTAGTAAATACCGATACTACAAACGTTGAGAAACCCAGCAGGCGTGAATCGGTTAATCCGAGTGTGATTTTTTCTGATGAAACATTTAATTATGCACCTGAATTCTGGGGACAGTACGACTATTTTAAACCATCAGACAAAGTAATCAACGACCTCAAGAAAATTGAGCAGATTGAACGTGCTGTTTCACAAGGCATGGATTAATTCAATTAATTACTCCCACGCACATATTTATTAAATTAAATGCTTAACCACCTTTATTCATGAACCGGGGACGAAGGATGTACTCAGCTCAGAAAATCTTTCGTGTTTTGTGCAATGGGGGACCCAATTTTGGCATAACCCCTGTTTTGTGCACCATAACGACGCCCTAAAAACCCACATTTGAAAATCAGCCAGTTACGAATAAAAAATTGCATTTTGGGTCATGCGGAACAAGTTTAATGGGTCATTGATTCAAAAATATGGATTTATCACTACGTTGTTTTTTGAAATGATACATTAAAGTTTAAAACGATATAACATTCATAAACACCGCCTCAAGCCGGCTTGGCTCTTCATTTTTGGCTTGAACCAAAAACGAAGCAAAAAATTCAAGGCTTAGTATTTTGAGCGACCTTCATTTCTTTCATAAGCTAAATTAAAATAACTCACGGATGCTGCTAAAGCT
>NZ_DATFKB010000027.1:0-3386 GCF_035268865.1 Salinivirga sp.
ACAGGGAAGTTGCTAGTTAAAAGGCTTTAGCCAGGAATCTTACTAGCTCTTAGCCTGTCTATATGGTATTTTAGTAATGATAAACCAAGAGGCACTTGTAAAGAACATTACTATTTGTATAAAAAAACATATAACTTTGAAAAAAACAAAAACACAAGTCATGGCTTATGTAAAAATCTGGGTTCATATTGTATGGACTACCAAAAACAGAGAACCTGTATTAACTAACCCTAAGAGAAAATTATTATTTTCTCATATGAGAGAAAACGCCAGATTAAAAGGGATATATCTTGATTTTATTGGTGGTTATTTGGAACACATTCATTGCCTGATTAGCCTAAACTCGGATCAGACCATAGCGAAAACCATTCAATTAATAAAAGGTGAATCAGCATATTGGTTTAATCATAATATAAAAAAAGGGAAAAAACTTGAGTGGCAAGATGAATATTTTGCTGTATCGGTGAGTGAATCTGCTGTAAGTGCTGTAAGGTCATACATAAAAAATCAAGAGCAACATCATAAGAAAAAGACCTTTCAGGAAGAATATGATGATATTATGCAAAAATTTGGTTTTTCTAAGTTTCCCGGCTAAAGCCTTGCAGGTTTTGAGAGTTGCTGAAGACCACGCCATGAATGGCGTGGTAAGTTATACCTTAAGCAAGCTTTGCTTACAGCATTTGAGAAAATAACTTGCAGCGTCACTTATGGCGGTGATTTGAAAGGGGGCTTGCTAAATAGGGCTTATCGCAATGCCATGGCGATCCACAAATTCAAAAAACCAATACCAAACGGAGAAACAAACTTTACAATGTGCCATGCAGGCATAAAAAATCTTAAACAATCCACCCTGCCAAATGTTATACTTTATGAACACCAAAAATTAAAAAAAATGAATATGTATTTAAAAATCTTAGCACTAATAACCGTAGTATTATTTGCAACAGCATGCAATAATGCTCAAAACACCAAGGAAAAGAAGGAAGCTAACAAAGAGCAAGCAATTAAAGAAGATATGACTGCATTGAAAGATGAATTCAAAGGTGTAGGCGATGCCATTGGTGACCTGTTTAAAAACGAGCAGGATAACTTTAAGGAATCTGCTAATGAATTATTAAGTGATATTGAACGGAAAATTGATAAAACAGAAGCGAAGTTGGGCGACAATGAGAAGGACTCAAAATTAAAAAAACAGCTCATGAAGCTTCGTGAAAAATCAGATGAGCTTGAGTCGAAAATCAATGAAATGGATGATTCCGCAGAGGAACAATGGGCTCAAACCAAAGATGATGTTGAGAAAAAATTCAATGAGCTTAAAAAAGAAATTGAAAACCTATAGACTTAAGTATGATAATTAATTAAGTCACACAACTTACATTGCAAAAGAGCCGGTGGAATTAACCAACCGGCTCTTAATGTTTACAATAGCGAAAAAAGTCATTTTTTTAGATTAAAAAAAGCATTATATTTGACTTATGTCTGTATTTATCTACAATAAGCTCTCTCATGAAATAGGCAAATGTCTGTTTGAATGCTGGATTTGCTGATTCCCCGCGTATTTACATTTCTAACTCACCCGTGTTTTTAAAGCCATTTATTAATCATCCATGTAACATTCAATGGAAGGAATCATATTTGATATCAAGCATTTTGCTGTGCACGACGGGCCAGGAATCAGGCAAACTATTTTCTTCAAAGGTTGCCCTATGAGTTGTTGGTGGTGCCATAATCCGGAGAGCCAGAATCCGGCACCGGAAAAGTGCATAAAAACCAATAAACTTGGAGATCAGCGTTTCTCAAAAGAGCAACAAATCGGTTACAAAATCGAAACTAAGGAACTCATGGAAACCATCCTTGGCGACCAGGTTTTTTTTGAAGAATCTAATGGAGGTGTAACTTTTTCAGGAGGAGAACCACTAATGCAACCAGCATTCCTGGAAGAAGTACTGAAACAATGCCGAAAAGATAATATCCATACAGCACTTGATACGACAGGATACACCAACAGTTCAAGGTTTAAATCTATCGCCGACAAAGTGGATTTATTCCTCTATGACCTGAAATTGCTAAACAATAAACAGCATTTGGAATATACAGGCGTGCCTGTTAAACCAGTATTAGACAACCTGAAATGGCTTGATGAAAATGGAATAAACACACGGTTGCGATTTCCGATTATTCCCGGAATAACCGATACAGAAGAAAATATTCTTGCCGTGCTTGAATTAATGAGTTCTTTTAAGTCGATAAAGCACATTGATTTGCTGCCCTACCACAATATTTCAAACAGCAAATACGAACGATTCCGTAAAATGAATCGCATGGGCGATACCCGGGCTATGGATGAAAAAGAACTGGCACCACTCAAAGCACAATTTGAGCAAACAGGCTTTTCTGTCACTATTGGGGGATAATATCTTCAATACAAATGCAATTTCATACTTCAATCAAAACCAGCACAACATGACACCCAGAATATCAAAACTACGCACACAAAGTCTCGAAGCCGAAAACCGGCTCTCTGGCGAACGCGCCCAACTTATAACCAGATTTTATAAAGAAATGGAAGGAATAGACCTCCCAGCCCCTATAAAAAGAGCACGGGCCTTTAAGTACCTGCTGACTCACAAAGCCATTTGTATTAACGAAAATGAACTTATTGTTGGAGAGCGTGGGCCGGCTCCAAAAGCCACACCAACCTATCCGGAGGTTAGTCTGCATTCATTACAGGACCTGGATATTTTGCATAACCGGCCCAAAGTAGGCTTTACGGTTGATGCTGAAACCCGGGAATTATACAAAAACGAGATTATACCTTACTGGAAAGGTCGTTCTATGCGCGATAAAATTTTCGGCAGACTCCCTGAAAACTGGCATAGCGCATATGAAGCAGGCATTTTCACCGAATTTCAGGAGCAAAGAGCGCCCGGGCACACTGTAGCCGGTAAAAAAATCTTCCAAAAGGGCCTTCTTGACCTTAAGGAAGAAATAGCAGCAGCACTCAATAATCTAAATATCAAAAACAACCCGGCAGATGACCACAAAAAAGATGAGTTGGAGGCCATGGATATTGCTGCTGATGCCGTGATAATGTATGCACACCGGCATGCAGCCAAAATTGAAGAATTGATAACCACCACACATGATGAAAACAGAAAGAAAGAGCTCAGGCATATGGCCGATATCTGCCGTAAGGTACCGGCCAATGCTCCGGAGACTTTTCACGAAATGCTTCAACACTATTGGTTCATCCACCTTGGGGTGATCACTGAAGTAAATCCCTGGGACTCTTTTAATCCCGGAAGACTAGACCAACACCTTCATCCACTCTACCAGCAAGAAATAAGCAACCAAACCTTAACCGATAGTGACGCCAAAGAATTGCT
>NZ_DATFKB010000028.1:0-6300 GCF_035268865.1 Salinivirga sp.
TATTTAATTATAAACCTGAAATCTGAAACCACTTTTCTTCGCCCTGAAAGGGCAACTTATTTCAACCCACGGGCAGCGCCCTGGGTATATCAAACCCACAAAAAATCGCCGCGTTTGACAGAAATTACCTCCATTAAACCACTTCATCGGCGAAAGTTACTACCAGAAAATAACACAAGCACATTTTCATGCGCCTAATAATTCCTGGAAATCCATAAGCAATCGTGGATTATGAACCTTCAATACACATTTCGCCGATGACACTTTTATTACGTCCGGCAACAATCCGTCGCGGCGAATTATCGCCTAATTACAATATTCTACCAACATGTCAGCCCTACGGGCTTTCCGTAGCATACTTTCATAACTATTAAAATAAACGAAACGGTTTTTAATTATAAACTTGAAACCTGAAACCACTCTTCTTCGACCTGAAAGGGCAATTTATTTCAACCCACAAGCAACGCCCCGGGTTTGATAATGTGTTAGTTGGATAGTTCTCTGAGTAGCTCTTTGCGCTGGCATTGTGTGAATCGAAGAGAACGGGACCCGCATCCCTAGCCGAAAGAACACAATTACTCAATCAAATAATTAACTTAATCATTTTACCTCCACGCCCTGAAAGGGCAATTTATTTCAACGAACGGACAGCGCCCTGGGTATATCAAACCCACAAAAAATCGCCGCGTTTGACAGAAATTACCTCCATTAAACCACCTCAGCGGCGAAAATTACGATACTAAAGAACAACGCAAAAAGCTTTTTGCACACATTGCATTTCGTGGCATCACGATAGCTGTCAAGGATTGCGTAAAAATCTCCAATCATTGCATATTTCGCCGATGACACTTTTATTACATCCAATAAAAAACCTCATCGCGGCGAATTATCGCTTAATTACAATATTCTACCAACATGTCAGCCCTACGGGCTTTCCATAGCATACTTTCATAACTATTAAAATAAACGAAAATGTATTTAATTATAAACTTGAAACCTGAAACCACTTTTCTTCGCCCTGAAAGGGCAACTTATTTCAACCCACGAGCAACGCCCCGGTTTGATAATGCGTTTGTTGGATAGTTCTCTGAGTAGCTCTTTGCGCTGGTATTGTGAGAATCGAAGAGAACGGGAACCGCATCCCTAACCGAAAGAACACAATTATTCAATCAACTAATTAACTTTACCTCTCGTCCATCCACGCCAACCCGGGCTTACTATTATCATCAATCACTCCTATAATTAAAAAATATTTTCTTTCGTATCATCTTCAAAGATTGTTATCTTTATTCTCTATTATCGCACCCATTTTCTATGAGAAACCAATACCACATTTTATGCCTTGTGTGCCTGGCAATAGCTCTTCTTATGAAGAGTAATACAACTTTGGCAGCAACACAAAAAGGTCCCCTGCAAAAAGAAACCATTATCGTTGGTGGCGATTATGATTACAAACCTTACACCTACCTTGATAATAACGGCGAAGCCCGGGGCCTGGATGTAGAGATAATAAAACAAATAGCTAAAGCCTATGGCTTTAAAGTAGAGTTCCGTTTTACAGAATGGGAAGAAGCTCTCAACAATCTGAAAACCGGTAAAGTTGACTTACTACTGGCCACGCTTTACACCGATGTAAGAGATTCTATTTTTGATTTTACAATTCCATACAATGAAGACCATTACGATATAATCGTACGAAAAAACAGCCCGATAGAAGAAATCGGTGATCTTGCAAACAAACAGATTATTTCATTAAAGGGAGATGCATCTATCAGCCGTTTTATTGAACCGATGGCGCTTTATAAAAACACCACTGAGGTAGGCTCTTTACCCAAAGCCATTCGATTGTTATCAGAGGGCAATGGCGATGCCGTGTTAGCGCCCTATTCAATTGCCATGCAAACTATTGATGATACCAACATTAAAAATCTCAAGCCGATTGGATATTCTATTATGCCCATTTTGTACCGGTTTGCCGTAAAAAACGGCGACACTGAACTCCTTTCAGTTTTAAACGACGGAATTGATGAGCTGAAGGCTACCGGCATAAAAGAGAAGCTGCAAAACGATTGGAAAATTTATCAGCGTAAACAGATATCGGTAATAAGAGTTCTCCGGTACATTGGCATTGGTCTTATCCCTATTATCATCCTGATTATTATACTGGTTATTTGGACCCGAATGCTCAGAAAAAGGGTCGCCGAAAAAACAAAAAGCCTCCAGGAAAAAACCGATTCGCTTGAGGCCATGGTTAAAACAAAAGACAAACTTTTCTCTATTATTGCTCATGACCTGAAAGCTCCTTTCAATAGTATTCTGGGCCTATCGGACTTACTGCAGGAAGATGATGACAGTAATGATATTGAACACTCTAAATACCTGGCAAAACATATACACACATCGGCTAAAAACACCTTAAATTTACTTGAAAACTTACTGAGTTGGGCCAAAATGCAAACTGGCCAGATGAACTTTAATCCTGAAACACTGCTTTTACAAGACATTACCAATAATGTTGCAGACATCCTCAGTGCCTCGGCAAAAATTAAAAACATCTCCATCGAGCAAAGCATTAACAATGACATACAAATATTTGCTGACAGAAACATGCTCAAGTCAATACTTTACAACCTTGTAAGTAACGCGATAAAATTCACACCCCAAAATGGCACTGTCAATATCAATGCAGGACAAACAAACACATCAACACAAATAAAAATAACCGATAATGGTGTGGGAATCAGCCCTAAAAACCAGCAAAACCTCTTTAGCTTAAGCTCAGGCACAACCTCCAGAGGAACAGAAAAAGAGAAAGGCAGCGGTCTGGGACTTATTTTGTGTAAAGAATTCATCGACCAACATAAAGGTCAAATTCATGTGGAAAGCGAAGAAAATATTGGCACCACTTTTACCATTGTATTACCATTCCCCAAAAGTTAGCCCCGGCGCTCGGCAAATGAAACAAAATGTCACTGCAGTAGTAACTCCAGCGGTTCAGCAAATTGAAATTATACCCATAATGGTTTAATCAAAACCACTTAGCCGCTTTTGAGGGTTTTGCGAATAAAACCATTCACAGAAGAAGCTTCTCCGGAATTGCCCGAAAGGCATTACCAAATCAAAAGAAATTAAAAATTTTCTTGTAACTTTTGCGAAACATCATCGTCATACAACCGGAAAAGCTGACACCATGACCACAGAGGAATACAATCAGAGCGTTGATGAGTACAGTGATGCCGTGTATCGGTTCATGCTCAAAAACACGCAAAACGAAGAGCTTGCAAAGGACATTGTGCAGGAGTCGTTTACCAAAATGTGGATAAAAAGGAAAGAAATTGATGGCAAAAAAGCCCGATCGTACCTTTTTTCTACTGCATATCATCAAATGATTGATGTGTACCGCAAAGAAAACAGAAAAGACGACTTCGAAACAGTGCAGGAGCAAAATTACGCGCACGACGACCAGTACTCCGACCTGAGCGAAGTGCTGAGTGAAGCAGTTAAAAAACTGCCTGAAATACAGCGTTCGGTTTTAATGCTACGCGATTATGAAGGCTACTCCTACCAGGAAATAGGAGAAATAACCAAACTCAACGAATCGCAAGTTAAAGTATACATATACCGGGCGAGATTGTATCTGAAGAAATATATTGGTGCAATGGAAAATGTAATATAATGATGAAGATTAACCGAAATAACTACGAAATCTATATAATCGACTACCTCGATGGTCAACTTTCAGAGGCAGCTGAGCAAAAGCTTATGCAATTTCTGGAGCAAAACCCTGACCTGAAAGAGGAGTTGGAACTTATACAGAACACTTCGCTTCTGGATTCAGATGTGGTTTTTGAAGGTAAAAATGCCCTCAAAAAAAACCTGGAGGATGAGCCCATCAATGATGAGAACATTGACGAATGGTGTATTGCTGCAATGGAAGAAGATTTATCGCCGGCAGGAAAAACAAAATTTGCCAATGAACTGGAAACCCGCCCGGCATTTAAAAAAATTTTTGCCAACTATTTAAAAACAAGACTCGAAGCCGAAGAAATTCCATTTCCCGGTGCCAAACCCTGGCAGCTCCCAAACTTTGAAAGCAAACCTGCTTTTGAAGACGCAGATTACTGGATTATTGCAGCGCTTGAGAATGATCTGACATTGGCACAACGCAATGAGTGGGATAAATTTAAAAAACAAATTAAAGGCATTGATGAACTGGAAAAAAGTTATCTCGAAACCAAATTAATTCCTGAACAGGTGCTTTATCCAGACAAGCATAAACTCAGAAAGCAGAAAAGTAAAATGCGTTACCTCTATCCGCTTTCGGGTGTGGCAGCAGCAGCCGCGTTATTCTATTTTTTCATCAGTATCGCCAATATCAACGAAAATGCATATAAAGGATATAATAAAAATGTAGCGCAAATAGAACAGCAAACTAAAGATGGAAAATATCCTAACCCGGCATTCATCAATCCGGCTATAAAAACACACATGATGAAGACGATTGTGCACTTTTCAGAAGCGCAAAAAGAAAACAAAGACAAAATAAAGGAACTAAAACCACAAAAAATAAAACAAAAATTTGCCACACTAGAGCCGGTGCCAATAAGGCAAGCCGAAATAGAAAGTTTTGAAGACAAAAAAATACCCGAGCCACAAATGCAAACTGAAGTAATATCGGCTGACGAGGTTATGGAAAAAATGTATGCTCAGAATAGTCAACCATCATTTAATGTAAAACCAGAAAATAAACTTACGCTTTTTAAAGCAGCACAAAAAGGCGTTGAAGCAGTGAACAATAAAGTAGGCACAAAAATGGATCTACAGGCCCAGTATGATGAGCGAGGGAAACGAAAAAAAGTACAATTTTCAACAAAGCTTTTTTCCATTACCAGAACCGTCAACAAATAACGTAACATTTTAAACATATGTTCGCCATACGCATGAACCAATAAAAATAACCAAAATGAACTATATAACGATAATAATCAGCACCTTAATTCTTTTATCTGCCTTAAGCACAAAGGCACAGGAGGACACAGTAACAAATGAGCATACACCAGACACCACCTATATTGATTTGAAAAACAAACGTATCATCATCATCGATAAAGTTGGTGGCAGCTTCGATGATTTTGGCGATAAAGAAGAAGATATCCGTGAAGAGAAAAAACATGAAACCAAAGACTTCGATTCACATTTTGGTGGTATTGAACTCGGCCTGAATACCTATATGACCCCAGACCAGTCGCTCACCCTTGGAGAAGAACAGTATTATATGGAACTGGAGGACTCCAGGTCACTTGAATTCAATCTTAACCTATTCGATGTGGCCATACCTATAATAGATGAACGTGTAGGTTTGGTTTCAGGATTAGGATTCAGTTGGCAAAACTATAAATTTGACAACAAGCAACTCGTACTGCAAAATGACAGTTCTGTGCTCTATTACGACAGTGTTTCATCAAAAAGCTACAAAAAAAACAAGCTTACCACTGTATTTCTTACAGCGCCATTAGCACTTGAATTCCAATTTCCTGCTGGCAGAAAAGATGTATGGTTCCTAATTGGAGGATACGCCGGAGTAAAAATTGGCTCTTATGTAAAACTAGTCGCCGATGATGATGATAAATCAAAAACGAAGGAAGACTTCCATCTCAATACATTCCGATATGGTTTAAGGGCCGCTGTGGGAGTAAACAGCTGGAGCATTTATGCCACTTACAGTGCCAAACCACTATTTAAAAAAGATGAAGGACCGGAACTTTATCCGATAAGCGTAGGTGTTGGACTGGCATTTTAACCTAACTTGTTTAAAAATATCACCCCTGGTCGCAATCGATAAAAGGTTGTGACCTTTTTTATAGATATCTCAGAGCCACGGCACCATAACCTTTATCCCTAAGTAAACTCTTCCTTAACCTGCACATTTCGCCGATGACAATTTTATTACATCCAATAAAAGACCTCATCGCGGCGAATTATCACCTAATTACAATATTCTACCAACATGTCAGCCCTACGGGCTTTCCTTAACATCCTTTCATAACTATTAAAATGAACTAAAAGGTATTTAATCATAAACTTGAAACCTGAAACCGCTTTTCTTCGCCCTGAAAGGGCAACTTATTTCAACCCAAGGGCAACGCCCTGGGTATATCAAGCCCACAGAAAACCGCCGCGTTTGACAGAAATTACCTCCATTAAACCACCTCATCGGCGAAAGTTACTACCAGAAAATAACACAAGCACATTTTCATGCGCCTAATAATTCCTGGAAATCCATAAGCATTCGTGGATTAT
>NZ_DATFKB010000029.1:0-5231 GCF_035268865.1 Salinivirga sp.
GGAAGAAATGCCATTAATGGAGAAACATATTCAGCAGAGGTTGGCCGGAGAAGATCTTGTTGTTATTGCCATTGGCCGCGAACATAATATCAATGAACTTGAATTGTTCAACGAACGAAAAAAGTTTACTTTTCACATAGCTGCAGACCCCAAGCGCAGTATTTACAAGCTCTACGCCAGGAAATATATTCCACGTAATTATTTAATTGGTCCTTCAGGCAAACTAATTTATGCCCACAGTGGTTTTAAAAAGGGAGAGTTTCAAAAACTTGTAAAACTCATTGAAACAAAACTTGCCAAATAAACCCATTGTTTTTTTTGATGGTAACTGTGGTTTATGCAGCCGCAGTATTAATTTTATCATCAAACACGACCGCTATCAACATTTTTTGTTTTGCCCCTTACAGTCAAAAACAGCAGAAGAGTTTTTGGGAGCGGATTTGCTTAATGCAGAAAGTGTTGTGCTGTTGGAGGAGGGGGAGCTTTATACAGAATCTGAAGCCGCGTTTAATATCCTAAAACACTTAAGGACGTTTTGGTCTTTTTTGTTGATTTTTAGGGTTTTGCCTGAAAGTATAACAAATGGGGTTTATCGTTGGATCGCTCGCAACCGTAAAAAATGGTTTCCTGATCCTGAGACCTGCCAGTTACCTTCCCCAGAGGTTTCAAAGCGTATTATTCGCGAATAATTTCAACTTCGCCTCCAGTTCCCAGCTTAATAATCGATGAGCTTTTTCCACTAATGATATTATCACGGTCATATTCTGCTACATAGTCGCATTGGCTGAGTATTTCCTCGCTTATGTCGTCGTATATTTTGGCTGTAGAATCACCCGAAAAGTTGGCCGAAGTTGATACTATAGGTTTCTTAAATTGTTGGAGTAATTTATTGCACCAGGGATGATCAATAATTCTAACTGCAATGCCGCCATCATCTGCAATAAGGTTTGGTGCCAGATTTTTTGCTTTAGGTAAAATAAGTGTCAGGGGAGAGGTAGCAGTTTCAAAAAGGTCATAGGCAATATCCGGCATTTCCTCAATATAAGAGGGTACACGTCCGATATCATTGAGCAATATCAGCATACTTTTCGATGTATCGCGTTTTTTTATTTTAAAGAGCTTTTCCACAGCTTCGGGGTTGGTGGCATCGCATCCTAAACCCCAAATAGTGTCTGTTGGGTAACATATGATTCCACCAGCTATCAGTGCAGCTTTAGCTTTTTTTACGTCGTCGTTCATAATTGAGATTAGGTTTTTGTTATACGGCTACTTCATAATCTCTTAATGCATCGTTCAAAGAGGTTTTTTTATCAGTGCTTGGTTTGCGCTGGCCAATAATGAGCGCACAGGGTACATTGTAGGTCCCTGCACTGAATTTTTTGGGATAACTTCCGGGTATTACGACTGAGCGCTCGGGAATAATTCCCTTAAATTCTTTGGGCTCAGCACCTGTTACGTCAATAATTTTAGTTGATTTGGTTAAGACCACGTTGGCGCCCAAAACCGCTTCTTTTTTTATGTGCACTCCCTCTACTACAATGCAACGACTTCCAATAAAAGCACCATCTTCAATAATTACGGGGCTGGCTTGCAGGGGTTCCAATACGCCACCAATACCTACTCCTCCACTCAGGTGCACATCTCGTCCTATTTGCGCACATGACCCCACAGTAGCCCAGGTGTCAACCATGGTTCCGCTATCTACATATGCGCCGATATTTACATACGAAGGCATCATAATTACTCCAGGTGCCACGTAGCTACCGTGGCGTGCAATCGCATGCGGCACAACGCGTACTTTCTTTTCTTTATAACCTGTTTTTAGCGGTATTTTATCATGAAATTCAAACGGATGCACATCAATGGTTTCCATCTCCCTGGTGGGGAAATAGAGCACAACAGCTTTTTTTACCCATTCATTGATTATCCACCCGCTATCAGTTGGTTCTGCAACTCTTATTTCACCTTCGTCAAGCATTTTAATAACATGGGCAATTATTTGTTTGTTTTCCGGTTTGTTTATGTCTGCTCTGTTCTCCCAGAGAAAATCAATCTGCGATTTCAGTTGTTCGGTAGTCATTAGTTTTTATTTGTGCCTGGGTTCGTGATATTTTCAGTCGCTTTCTGACTATGATATTTGTTAAAATGAATGTCTTTTATCCGGAGCTGTATTGTTGTTTTGTTTCTGTAGGTGTTTTCGTCGATGCTGTAGCAAATATGGAAATTGGTTTTATCTGCAACCTTATGCCAGTGTTCAGCCTGGTTGAATGCAATGGACGGGAAGAGCGTTTCGCCGCCTTTTTTATCGGCAAGCATAAGTTTCAGGTGTTTTCCGTCCTTACCTACACAGCGACTAAATCCGGAGTCATATAGATTTTCAGTAATAAAGACCGGCGTCATGTTTTCTGGTCCGAATGGTTCAAATTGTTTGAGTATACGGAAAAACTTGGGTGTGATCTGATCTAATGTTATTACTGCATCGGCATGTATTTTCTGAACTGTTTGGTCTGGTCTTATGCGTTTGCGTACAACTTCTTCAAACCTTGATTTAAATATGTTAAAGTTTTCTTCTTTGATTGATAATCCAGCAGCATACATATGCCCACCATAGTTTTCAAGCAAGTCGCCACACTCCGTGATTGCTTCATAAATATTAAATCCAAATACCGATCTTGCAGACCCTGTAATGAGGCCATTTGAACGGGTGAAAATAATGGTCGGTTTGTAGTAATGTTCGACCAGTCTTGATGCGACAATTCCAATTACGCCCTTAAGCCAGTTCGGATTAAATAATACGATAGACTTTTTTGAGTCTAAACCCTCTTGCATTACAAGATCAAGCGCTTCATTGGTTATTTGTCGGTCAACATCTTTACGGCTTTTGTTTTCATTGTTAATTTTTTGACTTATGGCCCTTGCCTCCTCCAGGTCTTTCGATACCAACAGATCAACTGCCATTTGTCCGCTATCCATGCGGCCTGCTGCATTGAGCCTTGGGCCAATCTTGAAAACAATATCGGATATGACAATGTGCTTATCAAGTTCTGATACTTCCATTATAGCTTTGAGTGCCACCGATGGGCTATCGTTGATCTTTTTAAGTCCGTAGTGGGCAAGCACACGGTTTTCGCCAATGAGTGGTACGATATCTGAAGCGATACTTACTGCCAGAATATCAAGATACTCATATGCTTTGCTCATGTCCATGTTATTGGCTGATAAAAAGGCCTGAATGAGTTTAAAACCAACCCCGCATCCCGATAGCTCTTTGAAGGGATACTGGCTATCTGCTCTTTTTGGATCTAAAATAGCGTAAGCATCAGGAAGCGTGTCTGCAGGTGTATGGTGATCGCAGATAACGTAATCGATGTTTTTTTCATTGGCCATGGTAATTTTATCTATGGCCTTGATACCGCAATCAAGTGCAACAACCAAAGAAACATTGTTTTTTTCGGCGTATTCAATACTTTTTTCCGAGATGCCGTAGCCTTCGCTATATCTGTCGGGGATATAGTAATCGATGTTTTTATGGAACTGATGCAGGAATGAATACATCATAGCAACAGATGTAGTTCCATCCACGTCATAATCACCATAAACCAAAATTCTCTCATTGCGCTGCAGTGCGGTATTGATTCGTTCTACAGCTTTGTCCATATCAACCATTAGGAAAGGATCGTGAAGATCTTTGAGCTCAGGTCGGAAAAATGCCCTGGCCTGGTCAAAACTGGTAATGTTGCGCTGTATTAATAATTGCGCAAGTATTTCGTCTATATTAAGTTCCTTTGCTAATTTTGAAATGACTTCGGGATCGCCTTTTTCCTTAATAACCCATTTTTTTTCTTCCATAATGCTGCACTTTTCTGACACGTAGGTGTTCCGACCTGCCATAAACAGAGAATCAGACGGCACCCCAAAATTGAACGTAAAGATAGGCATAAAATCCCTGGTATTAAAATGCAAAAAAGGTTAAATGGAGAAGAATTTTATTAATTGCCTGTGAATTTTGGTTTTGAAATTTTCGACCCATTGAAAACTTAGCTATCTTTGCCGAAAATTTTTTTGATATGGGATTTTTAGAATTGAGCGAACAGGAAGTAATACGTCGAAAAGCTCTTGAGGAGCTTCAAAATTTGGGAATAGATCCCTATCCGGCGGCGAAATATGAGGTAACCCACTATTCACAGGATATAAAGGATGGTTACAACGAGGAAAAAGAAAATATGCAGGAGGTTACGCTTGCCGGACGTTTAATGTCCCGCAGAATTATGGGCAAGGCCTCTTTTGCTGAGTTGCAGGATGAAAAAGGCCGCATACAGCTATATTTTAACCGTGACGAATTGTGCCCGGAAGAAGATAAGGCGCTGTATAACAATGTGTTTAAAAAATTGCTCGATATTGGCGATATCATTGGAGTTAAAGGAAAGGTTTTTAAAACACGTATGGGGGAAATATCGGTAAATGTGAACGATCTTACGGTTTTGAGCAAATCACTGCGCCCTCTGCCCGTTGTAAAGGAAAAAGACGGAAAAACTTATGATGCTTTTGCCGATCCCGAACAACGTTATCGTCAGCGTTATTTGGATCTAATTGTGAACACTCCTGTAAGGGATACCTTCAAGAAGCGTGCGCAATTAATTCAAACGATGCGCAACTTTTTAAATGATAAAGATTACCTGGAAGTAGAAACACCAATTTTGCAACCCATTTATGGTGGCGCTGCGGCAAAACCTTTTAAAACACATCACAATAAGCTCGATCAAACTTTATATCTGCGAATTGCAAATGAGCTGTATCTGAAGAAACTGATCGTTGGTGGTTATGATGGTGTTTTTGAATTTGCAAAAGACTTCCGTAATGAGGGTATGAGCCGTTTCCATAATCCGGAGTTTACACAAATGGAGCTTTACGTGGCTTATAAAGATTACAAGTGGATGATGGAACTCGTGGAAGAGATGGTCGAGAAAATCGCCCTTAAACTCCATGGATCTACAAAAGTGCAGGTTGGCGAGCATGAAATTGATTTTAAACGCCCATGGAAGCGATTCACTATGTTCGAAGCCATTGAGCATTTTACAGGTATCGATATCAGTAAAATGGATGAAAAACAGCTGGCCGATACTGCTAAAAAACTCGATGTAGAGATAGACGATTCAATGGGTAAAGGTAAACTGATAGACGAAATTTTTGGTGAAACGTGTGAGGCTAAGCTTATACAGCCAACCTTTATC
>NZ_DATFKB010000030.1:0-2333 GCF_035268865.1 Salinivirga sp.
CTTTTTGGGCAGGCGAAACTCAGGAATTCCATATTCCAACACACCTCCAGCTTTTTGCAATGCCTCAAAAACGGTAACGCGATAACCCATTTTGGCTAAATCGCCGGCACACGTTAGACCTGCAGGGCCGGAACCAACAACAGCAACTTTTGAAGCACCAGGCTCCACTTCTTTTACTATTGGTTGCACATTAGACAATGCCCAATCAGCCACAAAACGCTCAAGTTTTCCAATAGCAACAGGTTCTCCTTTTATTCCTAAAACACACTCACCTTTGCATTGCGTTTCCTGGGGGCAAACCCGCCCGCAGACGGCAGGCAAACTGGTACTCAAACTTAATACCTCATAAGCTTTTTGGAAATTTCCATTGGCAACTTCGGCAATAAACCCGGGAATATCAATATGAACCGGACAACTACCTACGCAACGTGGTTTTTTACACTGCAAACACCTTTCAGCCTCTCTCATGGCCTCCTGCGCATTATAGCCATAACAAACTTCATTAAAATTTTTAATGCGTATAGAAGCCGGTTGCTCCCGAACAGGAATGCGAGTATTCCTTACTTTGTGTTTTTCGTTGACTGCTTTTTCGAGATTACAGTAATGATCGTGCTTATGTGGTTTCTTATTTTGTTGTCGGGTTAGCGCCTCATTAAAATCAACCTTATGCGCATCAAACTCGGGGCCATCGACACAAGTAAAGCGGGTTTTGCCGTCAATAGTTACGCGGCAGGCTCCGCACATGCCTGTACCATCAATCATTAATGAATTAAGCGATGCCACGCAAGGCAAATTGTACTTCCGTGTGGTTTGCTCTACAAATTTCATCATAATAAGCGGACCTATTGTGATGACATGGTCAAAATGTAATTTCTCGCGCTCGACTAAATCTGATAGTAGCTCGGTAACATTGCCATGAAAACCCCGACTACCATCGTCGGTGCATAGATGCAAAGCTGTTCCGGTTTGACGAAATGCTTCTTCCAGAATAATAAAATCAGCGTTGCGCGCTCCGACAATGGTTGTGGTTTGAATACCATTTTGCTGAAAATATTTCACCTGAGCATAAATGGGAGCAGCACCAATTCCACCGGCTACGAAAAGCAAATGTTGATTCTGAAGATCCGGGAGTGGCATCTCAACAAATTCAGATGGGTTACCCAGTGGACCAACAACATCGGCAAAACATTCGCCAACTTCATGTTGAACAATTTTACGTGTAGAAAACCCAATGGCCTGTACAACAAGATCAACGGTTCCCTCATCGCTTGAGTAGTCACTAATTGTAAGCGGAATACGCTCAGCATGAACATCATTTATTACAATTAAAAACTGTCCTGGCTGCGCAGCCCGGGCAATTACCGGAGCGTATACTTTTAGAAAAAAAATATCCTGGGCAAGTTCTCTATTTTGTAAAATCTCGAATCTTTCCATATCATTGAATTATAAATCACATGCTTTAAGTAAAAAGCTAAAACAAGGCTAATATTTTATTGCTATTTCCTTAGGGATAAGTAAAACAGGAGACTGTAATTATTCTTTTTGGGCAAAAGTTAGTATTATGAGTTTTGTAGTTACAGCCCCCTGCTTGTGTACATTATGCTAATATTTCAGTTCCATAATAAACTGCTGTAAATAGCTTTTTAAAGTCTTCTACTTTTGTTTCTTTTGGATTTGAACCGGTACAAGCATCTGCTGCTGCATTTTCAGATATGCGGTCAAGATTTTCGTTAAATTCCTTCTCATCGATTCCATATTCTTTAAGCGATTCAGGAATTCCCATTGCTTTGTTCAAATCACGGATCAATTGAATATATGCATCGCACAATTCCTTGTCGGTTGAACCTTCAAGACCAATATAGCGGGCTATTTCAGCATATTTCGATTCGGCTACTTCACGATTCCACTCAATTACAGTTGGTAAATAAATGGCATTGGCGCATCCGTGTGGAATGTGATAAATTGCACCCGTTTTATGTGCCATACTGTGGCAAATACCCAATAAAGCATTACTAAAAGCCATACCTGCCAAACATTGGGCAATATGTAATGCATCGCGCGCACCGGAATCACCATTATAAGAAGCAAGCATGTTTTCTTTGATCATTTTAATGGCTTTCAGAGCCAAAGGATCGCTGAAATCAGAAGCTAAAGCAGCTGTTATTGCCTCTGTGGCATGAGTTAGCGCATCCATACCTGTGTGTGCAGTGAGGTTTCGAGGCATTTTGTATGCAATCTCAGGATCAAGAATAGCCAAATCAGGTGTAATTTCGAAATCGGCCAGTGGGTATTTGATACCTACTTTGTAATCAGTAATTACTGAAAAAGCGGTA
>NZ_DATFKB010000031.1:0-4830 GCF_035268865.1 Salinivirga sp.
TAATTTACCTACGGCCGAAATCTTCAAGTAGAAGGTGCCCGCTCAAAACACTTAGGCCAATCCAACTCAACCAACACATTAATAATTTAAGTATGATTCTTTTTAAAACAAAATATAATTTGTCGCACTAAAATGGACAAGTCAGGAATGATATTGAGCGTATCAAAGCCTACAATCAGGAATGGATTGAAAAAGAGAAAGCTCAAAAATCCAGGTAGAACCAACTTTCCCAGCTAATCAGATTATTTGTTTATCCTGTTTTGAAGGTAATTTGTCCACCTTTCAAGCAGCTGCGACATGTCATGTGGCAGGTCAGAATTAAAGCACATCATTTCTCCGCTTTCAGGATGTTTAAATCCCAGTGTTTTGGCGTGAAGTGCCTGGCGTGGACAAACCTGAAAACAATTACGAACAAATTGTTTGTACTTTGTAAATGTTGTGCCTTTTAGGATCCGGTCGCCACCATATTCATTGTCATTGAATATTGGATGACCGATGTGTTTCATGTGCGCACGAATCTGATGTGTTCTGCCGGTTTCAAGCTTGCATTCTATAAGTGAAACATAATCGTAGTGCTGAAGCACTTTATAATGCGTAACGGCATGCTTACCATACTCACCTTCAGGGAAAACAGTCATTACTTTCCGGTTTTTTAAAGACCGTCCTATATGTCCCGTAATTGTACCCTCTTCAGTTTTTGGGCTTCCCCAAATGATAGCCTGGTAGGTGCGTTGTGAAGTATGATCTGCAAACTGGGCCGCCAGTTTAACTTTTGCAGTTTCTGTTTTAGCAATCACCAACAATCCTGAAGTATTCTTATCGATCCGGTGTATTAAACCTGGTCTGGGGTCGGTATTATCTTTAAACATGGGTAAATCGCGAAAATGATATGCGAGGGCATTTACCAGCGTGCCGGTATAATTACCATAACCGGGATGCACAACAAGTCCGGCAGGTTTATTTACCACGATCAGCGACTCATCTTCATGCACAATATCAAGCGGAATATCTTCAGGAATAATCTCAATTTCGCGCGGGGGTTGACTCATCATAACCCGCACCTCATCGCCGGGTTTCACCTTATAATTTGGCTTTACGGGTGTTTCATTTACTAAAATAAAACCTGCCTGGGCAGCTTCCTGTATTTTATTACGACTGGCGTTTTCTATTCTTACAACCAAAAACCGGTCTATTCGCAATGGTTTTTGCCCCGGATCGGCATGAAACTGATAGTGTTCATACATCTCCTGCTCCTGATGTTCCATTCCCCTACTCTTTAATAATTTTGTATGTATGATAGGTCATATTTTCCGTCAAACGTAAGATATAAAGTCCACGTTGCATACCGTTCATATTGATTTCCGCTTCATCCATACCCCTGTAGACCAATCTGCCCATTTGATCGAATAACTCTACCTCCCAGTGGGCTGCTTTGGGTTTTATGTGAAGTACCCCTGAAGCGGGAACAGGATTGGGATATACCCTGAATACATCTTTATCATTCTCCGGATCTTCGGGTGGAGCAAATGTATCTTTAAAGGCAAACATATCTCTTAATACTGGCCGAATCATGAGCGAACCATCATACTGTGACAGTTCCCAGCTACCATTGGCATTGAAATAGTTTTTCTGATAAGCTATGAAATTTTTATCAAACCCCATATTCAGGCGTTGGTCTGTAATTTTTTGCCAACCAATGTAGAAAGTTTCCCCTACTGCAATGGCACTGTCGAGTTCATAAGTAACGAAATCATTTATTGAATCGGCATATTCCGGCAGGTTGCGTGTTTTTTTGTAGAGTTCTTCTCCGGGGCCCGAACCGCCTTCATCCCAAACCATCAGGTTAAAATAACGGTTCTCATTGTTCAGACTTTTATTGAAATAGATACGTATGGCTTTTAAACTGTCGGCTTCGAAAGTATTGTACTTGACAGCAATCATCCCAAATTTATTACTCACACCGTACATGCCTTCTGCCGAGCCATCGTCGTAAGCATAATAATTATACAAATCAAATGTACGGCTGGTAACATTATTGGGTTCGTAATCTGATTCACTTAAATAGAACCGGTTTTGCACCTCGAAACGTGCCGAATCGTCGTCATTCAAGCTAAACAAACTACCACTAACGGGCTGCTCCAGTTCGTAGTGGGTATTGGGGTCATAGTTATTTGCAATATTACCAATATCCTGTGATTGGCCTGTATAAAGGTTCGTCCATCTCAGGTATGGGGTAATGTTCATTATTTCCTCAGTGTAATTTGTAAAACGATATTCAATATTATCGATTATTTGGGCATAATAGGTTTTAAAATGATCCCATGGAACGGCACTGAAAGTTCCTAATATATTGTTTAAGTTGTGTGTATAAGCAACCTCATCAATCAGCGAATCTTCTATGGACCTGTTGGCGTCCATGTTAACGTAGTCAATATTCCAGTGGTCACAATTCATTCCTGCATATTCGAGTGAAAAGAAGTTAATAAACCTGAATTGCGTACTGTCGTGAATATATTCATCCTGATTGAGCATAATCCGAACTTCCTGAAAGGTATCCATTTGTGTACCGGGTTTACTCCATACACTTCGCCACTCGTTGAGGGTATCGTTTATAAACCGGAATTGCAGAATAATGCTGTCTTTGGTTTGCGGAGTATTACCAAGTCCCCCTCCCTGTATAAAGAAACTTATCATAATATTATCAGCAGCTGTGAAGGCGGAGGCATCAATAAGCTGAGATGTCAGCGTGTCTCCTGGCGTAACAGATGCAGTATCGTGAAAAGCATAAAGGTCTCCGTTCTCATCGATTGCATCGAGTGTAGCCACACCAATTGTGGGTTGATTAGCAGCATAATTATCATTCACATACGCTTTTTGATCAATCCATCTGCCCGGATCAGGAAGTATAGACAGCACTGAAAAATCGTCAAAAAAGGGCAATGATAGACTACTCTGTTGCTTCATAAGTGAACTGGTTGCCTCATGATCGAATGCTTTAAGTTCTGCATTGCGATCGGTACCTGTCAGGTATTCCTGCCCGCTCAGATGTACAGAAAACAAAACGAATACAAAAACTGCAATTAACTTCGAATATGTAATTATTTCATTCCGCATGCAATGAGTCTGTTTTAAACTTATTCTCTTTTACTGTCAGCCAAATATCGACATATGAACCGAGCTTAATACGTCTGCCTTCACCAGGTTTATGATTATAAACCCTGGCATTAAGTGAATCGCTGTATGTAAGTACCGATTCATCGTACAAAACACCCCCAACATTCAGGAAACGATCGTTAATGGTCTGAAAAGCCTCTTTGGAGCTTAATCCTATTAAATCGGGCACGCTCTCGTACTGGCTACCATAACCTTTACCAAGCACCAAATCAATTTCGCTGTTTTTGGCCACCATAGTGCCGGGCTTTATAATGCTGCCATTGATGCGTTGTTCAATTATATAGTTCTTCATCGGATCGGGCCTGTAAATGAGTTTTCCAACTTTTAGGCCGGCACTTTGCAATGAAACTTTTGCCTGCCGGTACGATACGCCAACGGTATTGGGTACAGGTACTTTTGCCTGATTAAACGCATTTATGGTTAAAAATATTGTACGGTTTTCCTTTACTTTAAAGTCGGGACGCGGATTCTGATCCACTACAGTTCCTTTTCTGCGTCCATCAATAAATACAGAGTCTGCAATTTCAATTTCTAAATCTTTATCATCGGCAAGTTCGGCAGCTTCCTGCTTATTTAACCCGGTAAAATCAGGAACAAGGAGGGCTTGTCCGTGATGGGTATATAGTTTCAGGCCAAAAAATACAAGCCAAACAAAAACTATAAGCGACACTACTGCAATTAACAAATGTTTTCCAAAAGTCTTCGATTTAAGAAAGCGACCCAGTTTCATTGGTTTCTGATTTTATTTGTCACAAAGATAAAATCTTTGCTTTTAGGTTGGATAAATGGGAACGATGATTTTAAGAATAAATTTTAACTGTGTTGTAAATACTGTCCCGTTCAACCGGAGTGCGCTGGTTTTGCTTAATAAAATTAATTAGTTCGTGTGACGACATTGCAGGCTGTTTTTTGCCACCAGCCATGCTGTAAATTTTAGTTGTATCGGCAATAGTTCCGTCAATATCATCGACGCCAAAATGTAGCAAAAGCAGTGTTTGATCAATACCCAGCATGGGCCAGTAGGCTTTTAGGTGTGGAATATTATCGAGAAAAATTCTGGTGAGCATAAAAGTTTTAAGATCCTCAATTATTGATACTTCACCAAGGTGGCTCATTTTGTTGTTACCTGCCTTAAATTTGAGTGGAATAAAGGCATTAAACATTCCTGTACGATCCTGAAGTTCTCTTAACCTCTCTAAATGCGCCAGGCGGTGCTTCATGGTGTCATAATGGCCATAAAGCATGGTTGCATTTGTAGGAATACCCAGTTTATGTGCTATTTCATGCACATTTAGCCACTCATCTGCAGAAATTTTGTCGGGGCATATTCTCCTGCGTATCCCGGGGTCAAATATTTCGGCGCCACCACCCGGCATCGACATAAGTCCTGCATTGTGTAGTGCTTCAATGCCTGTTTCAAGGGGCACACCGTCAAGTTTGCACATCTGTACAATTTCTTCGGCGGTAAAAGCTTTAATATGAATTTTGGGATGTGCTGTGTGCAATGCGGAGATCAGGTCAATGTAAAATTTAAGACCACGGTCAGGGTGTACGCCCCCTACAATATGAAATTCAGTGAGGCCCGGCTCCTGCTCAATTGCATTTTGGGCCATAGCAAGCATTTCATCAATGGAATATTCCCAGCTCCCTTCGGCT
>NZ_DATFKB010000032.1:0-30596 GCF_035268865.1 Salinivirga sp.
ACCATTGCCGTTCATAATGGTAATAAATTTATTCCTGTATACATCACCGAGAACATGGTAGGACACAAATTAGGCGAATTTGCACCTACACGTCAGTTCCGTGGTCACGGTGGTAAACAGAGATAATCTAAAAAGACAGAAATAATGGGTGCAAAAAAGAGAATACGAGCAGAAAAATTAAGAGAAGAACGGAAAAACCGTTACTATGCCGTTCTACGCAATTGTCCAACATCGCCCCGCAAAATGAGGCTTGTTGTTGATCTTATACGTGGAGTTGAAGTAAATGAGGCACTGGATATATTAAGATTTACACCAAAAGAGGCAGCCAGAAGAGTTGAAAAACTCCTCAAAAGTGCTATTGCCAATTGGGAAACCAAAAACGAAGGTGTACGTCTGGAAGAAGCCAACCTTTTTGTAAAAGAGGCTTATGTAGATTCAGCCAGAATACTAAAACGGTTGCGTCCCGCACCGCAAGGTAGGGCGCACAGAATTCGCAAGCGTTCGAACCACGTGACAATTGTATTGGATAGTTATAATCAAACAGAAAAAGCGTAATTCGATGGGACAAAAAACTAATCCAATAGGAAACCGATTAGGATTTATTAAAGGTTGGGAATCCAACTGGTTTGGCGGCAATCGTCAGGAAGATAAACTAGTCGAGGATAACAAGATAAGAACATATCTTAAAGCACGTTTAGCAAAAGCAAGCGTTTCAAGAATTGTTCTTGAACGTACGCTGAAGCTAATTACCATTACCATTCATACTGCCCGTCCGGGTATTATTATTGGTAAAGGTGGTCAGGAAGTAGACAAACTTAAAGAAGAGTTGAAAAAACTGACCAAAAAAGAAGTACAAATCAACATTTTTGAAATTAAACGCCCGGAACTCGATGCCACACTGGTAGCCAATAATATCGCACGTCAGTTAGAAGGACGCGTATCGTATCGTCGTGCAATCAAAATGGCCATTGCCTCGTCTTTAAGGATGGGTGCTCAGGGCATTAAAGTGCAAATCGGTGGACGTTTAGGTGGTGCTGAAATGGCTCGCACAGAAACCTATAAAGAAGGACGTATTCCGTTACATACGCTTCGCGCCGATATCGACTATGCATTGGGTGAAGCACTGACCAAAGTAGGGTTGCTAGGTGTAAAAGTGTGGATTTTTAAAGGTGAAGTTTACGGTAAGCGCGACCTATCGCCAAATGTTGGCCAGGCAAGCAATCGTAAAGGTGGTAAAAGAAGAAAGAAGTAACTTTAAAATCGAGAAGACGTTATGTTACAGCCAAAAAAGACAAAACACCGTAGAGTCCAGAAAGGCCGCATGAAAGGTAATGCGCAGAGAGGTAATCAACTTGCCTATGGTTCTTTTGGCATTAAAAGCCTCGACAGCCACTGGATTACAGGTCGACAGATAGAAGCTGCCCGTATCGCAGTGACTCGTTATATGCAACGTCAGGGTCAAACCTGGATTAGAATTTTTCCCGATAAACCCATTTCGAAAAAACCTGCAGAGGTACGTATGGGTAAAGGTAAAGGTACACCAGAAGGCTTTGTTGCACCCGTAACCCCAGGTCGGATGCTCATTGAAGCCGAAGGCGTACCAGTGAAAATTGCTAAAGAGGCATTGCGACTGGCTGCACAGAAATTGCCAGTGCGAACAAAGTTTGTTGTAAGACGAGATTACGTCGAAAATTAATAGGAGTAGCGCTATGAAAATGTCAGAAATTAAAGAATTGACAGATCAGGAGCTGTTAGAACGTATCGACGATACGAAAAATATGCTCACTAGAATGAAAATGAACCATGCCGTATCGCCACTGGAGAATCCTAATCAGATTAAGAATGTGCGTAAAGACGTTGCTCGTTTATTAACCGAGCAAAGCCAAAGAGAATTTAACAAACAGAACGATTAATTCAATAGATGATGGAAAAGAGAAATTTGCGTAAAGAGCGTATCGGTATTGTCGTCAGCGACAAAATGGAAAAGTCCATCGTCGTTGCAGTACGTCGTAAAATGAGACACCCCATCTATGGGAAGTTTATTAACAAAACTACCAAGTTTAAAGCCCATGATGAGGAAAATACCTGCAACCCAGGCGATATCGTTCGCATAATGGAAACACGTCCATTAAGCAAATCCAAAAATTGGAGATTAGTAGAAATTATTGAAAGAGCTAAGTAACCATGATACAAACTGAAACCAAATTGGCGGTAGCCGATAATAGTGGTGCTAAAGAAGTACTTTGCATCGGTGTGCTTGGTGGTTCAAAAAAGAAATATGCTACCATTGGTGATCTGATAATGGTTACCGTGAAAAGTGCACTTCCGTCAGGCGAAATGAAGAAAGGTACTATGAGTAAAGCTATTGTCGTGCGTACTACTAAAGAAGTACGCCGCCCGGACGGATCATATATCCGTTTCGATGACAATGCATGTGTCCTTCTCAATGCAACTGACGAGATTAGGGGAACCCGTATATTTGGGCCCATTCCCCGCGAGCTTCGCGAGAGAAATATGAAGATTGTTTCATTGGCACCTGAAGTACTTTAAAAATAAAAGCCATGCATAAGAAACTACATATTAAAAAAGGAGACACGGTTTATGTAAACTCTGGTGAAGCCAGAGGACAAAAAGGTCGTGTGCTCGAGGTAGAGGTAAAAAAGCAGCGCGCTATAGTGGAAGGTGTGAACATGATTTCAAAACACACCAAACCTAATGCGGAGAATCCTAATGGAGGAATCATTAAAAAAGAAGCCCCGATTCATATTTCGAATCTTATGCTTCTCGATCCTAAATCAGGTGAACCCACAAGAATTGGCCGCAAGCTGAATGATAAAAACAAATTGGTACGTTATTCCAAAAAATCAGGAGAGGAGATCAAGTAATGGCTTACGTTCCGAATTTAAGAAAAAAATATACAGACGAAATCGTACCTGCACTCCAGAAAGAGTTCAAATACAAAAGTGTAATGCAGGTACCGAGACTGGAAAAAATCGTGATCAACCAGGGTGTTGGTCAGGCTGTTGCTGATAAAAAAGTAATTGAGATTGCTCAAAAAGAGCTTTCCGCAATTGCTGGGCAGCAAGCCATACAAACCGTATCTAAACGCGATATTTCCAACTTTAAGCTTAGGAAAGACATGCCTATTGGTGTGACAGTCACTCTGCGCCGTACAAAAATGTATGAGTTTTTAGAGCGTTTAATCGCCGTTTCATTGCCTCGTATCAGAGACTTTAAAGGCGTAAACTCAAAACTCGATGGTCGTGGAAACTATACACTGGGAGTTTCAGAGCAAATTATCTTTCCTGAAATAGATATCGATAAGATTAATACTATTTTAGGAATGGAAATTACATTTGTAACCAGTGCACCAACTGATGAAGAAGCATTTGCACTGCTGAAACAATTTGGTATTCCTTTTAAAAATGTAAAAAAGAGTTAGGTTATGGCAAAAGAATCAATGAAAGCGAGAGAAAGAAAACGTAGAAAACTCGTCGAAAAGTACGCGGAAAAACGTGCGCGTCTGAAAGCAGAAGGTGATTACGAAGGGTTGCAAAAATTGCCAAAAAATGCTTCACCAGTTCGCTTGCACAACCGTTGCCAGTTAACAGGAAGACCGAAGGGATACATGCGCCAGTTCGGAATAAGCAGAATTAACTTCCGTGAGATGGCCAATAAGGGCTTAATCCCCGGAATCAAGAAAGCAAGTTGGTAATATTTAAAATCAAAGAAAATGATTACTGATCCAATAGGTGATTTTATTACACGTGTTAGAAATGCGTCATTGGCCAGACACAAAGTAGTGGAAGTTCCTGCTTCAAACATGAGAAAAGCTATTACTAAAATACTTTTTGATCAGGGATATGTCCTGAATTATAAGTTTGAAGACAAAGGTCCACAGGGTACAATTAAAATTGCCCTTAAATATAATAACGAGACCAAGGAACCTGTCATTAAAGCAATGCAACGCGTTAGCAGACCTGGATTGAGAAAATATGCAGGTTCAAAGGAAATACCCCGGGTATTGAATGGTTTAGGTATTGCGATCCTCTCAACTTCACACGGAGTGATGGTTGATAAGGAAGCCCGCCGAAACAATACCGGAGGCGAAGTTTTATGTTACGTATACTAAAAAAGTAAAAAAATGTCACGAATAGGTAAACTGCCAATTAAAATACCTGAGGGTGTATCTGTAGAAGTCGACAAAAATAATGTTGTCACAGTTAAAGGGCCCAAAGGCGAATTGACACAGACTGTAAAAGGTGGAATCGAGATCAAAGTCGAAGATGGCGAAGTGACCCTTATCCGTCCAGATGAGTCAAAACATCAACGGTCTATGCATGGGCTTTACCGTTCTCTTTTAAATAATATGGTTGAAGGCGTTTTCAAAGGCTATAAAATTGAGCTGGAACTCGTCGGTGTAGGATTCCGTGCAGAAGCAAAAGGTCAAATGCTTGAGCTTAGTATCGGGTATTCTCACCATATTTATTTTGAAATGCCTCCCGAAATTAAAGTGGAAGCAAAAACTGAAAAGAGATCTAACCCATTTGTAACGCTTGAAAGTTGCGATAAACAACTCATCGGACAGGTAGCTGCCAAGATTCGCTCACTACGTAAGCCTGAGCCTTACAAAGGAAAAGGTGTGAAATTTGTAGGAGAAGTACTTCGCAGAAAAGCAGGAAAATCTGCAGCTAGTGTTTAATGATTAAACAACGGAATTATGGCTTTTGATAAGCAGAAGAGAAGATTAAAAATTAAAAAGCGCATCCGGAAAAGTATTTTTGGAACTCCGGAAATGCCGCGTTTGTCTGTATATCGCAGTAATAAGCATATAAGCGTACAAATTATAGACGATGTTAACAATAAAACCCTGGTAGCTGCCAGCTCAAGAAATAAAGAACTTGCAGAAGCCAAGGGCAATAAGAGCGAAATTGCCACTTCAGTTGGCGAACTTATCGCAAAACGCGCATTAGATAAAGGTGTAAATAAAATCGTTTTCGATCGAAATGGTTATCTTTATCACGGTCGTGTGAAATCATTGGCAGAGGGTGCCAGAAAAGGAGGATTAAAATTTTAAGCTTATGTCAGGAATTAGAAGAATCAAAACCAGCGATTTGGATTTAAAAGACCGATTGGTTGCCATTAATCGCGTTACAAAAGTTACCAAAGGAGGTAGAACGTTCAGTTTTGCTGCAATTGTGGTAGTAGGTAACGAGAATGGTATCGTAGGACATGGGCTTGGTAAAGCAGGTGAAGTAACAACTGCCATATCCAAGGCTATCGAGGATGCCAAAAAGAACCTTGTGAAAGTGCCCATCATTAATGATACAATACCGCACGAACAAGTAGCGCGTTACAGTGGAGCACACGTTTTGATGATACCTGCCTCTAGCGGTACCGGAGTTAAAGCCGGTGGTGCCATGCGTGCCGTATTGGAAAGCGTTGGTGTAAAAGATGTATTGGCCAAATCCAAAGGTTCTTCAAACCCCCACAATGTGGTAAAAGCTACACTGAAAGGGCTAATGGAGATGCGCGATGCCTATACTGTTGCTAAAGATAGAGGCGTTGCATTGGAGAAAGTTTTTAACGGATAGAAATTGACAATCATGGCTAAAATAAGAATTACACAAACACGCAGTATTATAGGCTCTGATAAACGTCAGAAAAAGACTGTGGAAGCACTCGGTCTTAAAAGAATACGCCATACTGTTGAGCACGAAGACAATGCCGTTATTCGCGGTATGGTTAAAAAAGTAGAGCATTTAGTAAAAGTTGAAGAAATCAATTAAATTTTGATGATATGGATTTAAGCAACCTTAAACCAGCACAAACAAGCAAAAGTTCAAAACGTCTCGGAAGAGGTGAAGGTTCTGGTTATGGTGATACTGCAAGTCGCGGTCATAAAGGTGCAAAATCGCGTTCAGGTTACTCCAAGAAAATCGGTTTCGAAGGAGGTCAAATGCCTATTCAGCGTCGAGTACCTAAATTTGGTTTTTATAACCGCGGCCGCGTAGAGTATAAGCCTATTAACCTTAGTACTTTAGAACAAATTGCCGAAAAACTTAACGTTACAACTATTGATAAAGATGTGCTGGTTGTAAATGGACTGGCTTCAAAACATGACCTGATTAAAATATTAGGGAATGGTAGTTTAAGCAAAAAACTGACTGTTAAAGCACACGCTTTTTCAAAATCAGCCAAAGAAGCCATTGAAGCACAAGAAGGAACCGCAGAAAAAATTTGATGAATGAAACGTTTTATTGAAACAATCAAAAACATTTGGAAAATTGAGGATTTGCGCAATCGCATCCTTACAACATTAGGTCTTTTGCTTGTTTATCGTTTAGGGGCCCATGTAGTATTACCAGGAGTTGATCCAAGTCAGCTTGAAAACTTGCAATCGCAAACTTCAAGTGGCGTTATGGGGTTGCTGGATATGTTCTCCGGTGGTGCATTTTCTAACGCCTCTATTTTTGCTTTGGGTATTATGCCCTACATTTCTGCCTCAATCGTTGTGCAGCTGCTCGGTATGGCAATTCCATATTTCCAGCGCCTGCAACGGGAAGGTGAAAGTGGCAGAAGAAAAATCAATCAGATAACACGTTATTTAACTGTAATCATTCTGCTCTTACAGGCACCAGGGTACATTGCTAACTTACATGCACAATTACCTCCATCAGCATTTATGCTGAAAGGTACATTTTTTACCATATCATCAGTAATCATACTGACAGCAGGTACCATGTTTGTTATGTGGTTAGGTGAACGAATCACCGACCGCGGCATCGGTAATGGTATATCATTGATTATTATGATCGGTATCATTGCACGCTTGCCTTTTGCATTAGCAGCAGAATTTGCCTCACGAGTTGAAGAACAAGGCGGTGGTCTTGTAATGTTCCTCGTTGAGATGATTATGTTAGGTGTTATCATTCTGCTTACGATTTTGCTGGTACAGGGTACAAGAAAAATTCCTGTACAGTATGCCAAGCGAATTGTTGGTAATAAACAATATGGTGGAGTACGTCAGTACATACCATTAAAAGTAAATGCCTCAGGTGTTATGCCGATTATCTTTGCACAGGCATTAATGTTTGTGCCGGTTGTACTTGTAGGTTTCGCAGAGAGCGATACCATGAGCGGAATCGGTGCTGCATTCGCAGATTATACCAGCTTGGTTTACAACATCACATTTGCATTGTTGATCATTGGTTTTACCTATTTTTATACGGCTATTACCATTAATCCAAAACAAATGGCAGATGATATGAAGAAAAATGGTGGATTTATTCCTGGTGTAAAACCAGGCAAGAAAACCGTAGAGTTTATCGATACCATCATGTCACGAATTACACTACCTGGATCCATTTTCCTTGCAATTGTTGCAGTACTTCCTGCTATAGCGGTTCTGGCAGGAGTAAACAACCAATTTGCTAATTTTTACGGAGGTACATCCTTATTAATTATGGTTGGTGTGGTTCTTGATACACTTCAGCAAATCGAAAGTCACTTATTAATGAGGCACTATGATGGATTATTAAAATCCGGTCGAATTAAAGGCAAAAGATCAGTTATTTAAAAAAGTATTTTATGGCTAAACAACCATCAATTGAACAAGACGGAACTATTATTGAAGCACTGTCGAATGCAATGTTCAGAGTAGAGCTTGAGAATGGTCACGTTATTACTGCTCATATTTCCGGAAAAATGCGTATGCATTACATAAAAATTTTACCAGGAGATAGAGTGAAGGTGGAAATGTCGCCTTATGACTTAACAAAGGGTCGAATTACTTTTCGATATAAAAATTAAAAGCAATGAAAGTAAGAGCATCAATAAAAAAGCGTAGTTCAACCAGCAAAATAGTGCGTCGTAAAGGACGACTTTATGTGATCGACAAAAAGAACCCCAAGTTTAAACAACGTCAGGGGTAATTAAAGTAAACTTAATTAAAGGAAAATTATATGGCACGTATTGTTGGGGTTGATTTACCTAAAAACAAAAGAGGCGTAATCGGCTTAACTTATATTTATGGAATCGGTCATAGCACAGCTAAACAGATTCTGAAAAAAGCCGAAATCGACGAGAACATTAAGGTAAAAGACTGGACCGATGACCAGATCGCTTCATTACGGACGATCATCAACGAGCAGTATACCCTTGAGGGTGAATTACGCTCAATGGTTCAGATGAACATCAAACGACTGATGGATATTGCCAGTTATCGCGGTATTCGTCATCGTTCCGGACTTCCTGTACGCGGACAGAACACACAAAATAATGCCCGTACAAGGAAAGGGAAGAAAAAAACAGTTGCGAACAAAAAGAAAGCTACCAAATAGGAGAGTTAGGATATGGCACAGAAGTCTAAAACAAGCAGAAAGCGTGTTGTTAAGGTTGAAGCCAACGGAATGGCCTTTGTTCATTCCTCCTTCAACAACATCATCATCACACTTACCAATACTGACGGCCAGGTTGTAAGTTGGTCTTCAGCCGGTAAGATGGGTTTTAAAGGTTCTAAAAAGAACACACCGTATGCTGCTCAGGTAGCTGCAGCGGATTGTGCGAAAATTGCCAGAGATGCAGGAATGCGCAAGGTAAAGGTTTATGTAAAAGGACCTGGTGCAGGACGTGAGTCAGCCATTCGTACTTTGCACAATGAAGGTATTGTCGTTACAGAAATTGTCGATAAAACTCCATTGCCGCACAATGGTTGCAGACCACCTAAACGCAGAAGAGTATAATTGTAGATCGAAAAAGAACTAAATCATGGCAAAATATATTGGACCAAAAACAAAAATTGCCCGTAAATTCGGTGAACCGATATTTGGACCCGACAAGTACCTTGAGCGGAAAAATTATCCACCAGGGGAACATGGAGCTTCGCGCAAAAGAAAGAAACAATCTGAGTATGGAATGCAGCTTGCTGAAAAGCAAAAAGCAAAATATACTTACGGCGTTCTCGAACGTCAGTTTCGTAATCTTTTCAAAAAAGCACAGCGCAGTAAAAGTGTTACTGGTGTAGAACTACTTCAGTTACTCGAGTCCAGATTAGATAATGTTGTTTTCCGTTTGGGTATTGCACCTACACGCGCTGGTGCACGCCAACTTGTATCACATCGCCACATTACTGTGAATGGAGAGGTAGTTAATATCGCTTCATATCAGGTGAAAAAAGGCGACATAGTTGGTGTTCGTGAAAAATCTAAATCACTTGAAATTATTAGTGATTCACTGGCTACAAATCGTGCCAGTAAATATGCCTGGTTAGAGTGGGATCAAGATAACTTTGTTGGTAAATTTGTAAATTTACCAGAACGTGAAGAGATTCCGGAAAATATCCAGGAACAATTAATCGTTGAATTGTATTCTAAGTAAAATATTTATTTATGGCCATTTTAGCTTTTCAAAAGCCAGATAAAGTCATTATGCTCGAAGCTGATGACGCATTCGGTAAATTCGAATTCCGTCCGCTTGAGCCAGGTTATGGAATGACTATAGGGAATGCCTTACGCCGAATCTTACTCTCCTCGCTCGAAGGATTTGCCATTACATCGGTTAAAATCGAGGGAGTCGATCATGAGTTTTCATCAATACCCGGCGTTATTCAGGATGTGACAGAAATTGTGCTTAATTTGAAACAAGTTCGTTTTAAGCGAAAAGTGGAAGATGAGGAAAGCGAAAAATTTACTGTCTCTGTCAGCGGCCAGAATAAATTTGTTGCCGGTGATATGAATAAATACCTCACTAACTTCGAAGTTTTAAACGAAGACCTGGTTATCTGTGAAATGGAACCAGATGTGAAACTTCAAATGGATATTACCATTGAGAAGGGTAGAGGTTATGTTCCGGCTGAAGAGAATTTCAAAGACGACAACGAAATTGGCATCATTGCAATGGATTCCATCTTTACACCCATCAAAAATGTTAAATACGACATTGAAAATTACAGGGTGGAGCAGAAGACCGACTATGAAAAACTGGTCTTCGAAATCACAACTGATGGATCCATTCATCCTAAAGAAGCCCTGAAAGAAGCTGCAAAAATTCTCATATATCACTTTATGTTGTTCTCAGATGAGAAAATTACACTCGACAATGACGAGGACTATGGTAATGAGGAATTCGATGAAGAAGTACTTCATACACGTCAGCTTCTGAAAACTAAACTTGTCGATCTGGATCTGTCAGTAAGAGCACTTAATTGCCTTAAAGCTGCAGATGTGGAAACGCTGGGCGATCTTGTGGTATATAATAAGAATGACTTATTGAAATTCCGTAATTTTGGTAAAAAATCACTTACTGAGCTCGAAGAATTGCTTGGTAATATGAACCTTAACTTTGGAATGGATATAGGAAAGTATAAACTAGACAAGGACAGTTAAGATGAGACACAATAAAAAATTTAACCATTTAGGACGTCAACATGGACACCGTAGTGCCATGTTATCCAATATGGCTTCATCGCTGATAATGCATAAAAGAATTAAAACAACAGTACCAAAAGCTAAAGCTTTGCGCACATTTGTAGAACCATTGATTACTAAATCAAAAGTAGATTCTACGCACTCGCGTCGTGTTGTTTTCAGTTACCTTCAAAATAAAGATAGTGTATCGGAATTATTTCGTGATGTTGCCGTTAAAGTCGGTGACCGCCCAGGAGGTTATACCCGTATTTTAAAACTGGGTACTCGGGTAGGTGACAATGCTGATATGTGCATTATTGAGCTTGTAGATTACAACGAAAATATGCTGAAAGACAGCAAAGACAGTAAATCTAAATCAAGCCGTAGACGTCGCCGTAAAAAATCTTCAGGATCAGATGCTCAGGCACAAACTGCGCAAGATACACAAGCGCAAAGCAGTGAGCAGGCAGCTAAACCTGAAGCAGAAACTAAAGAGGAGCCGAAAGCAGAAACAAAAAAAGCTGCTCCGAAAGCTGAAGATAAAAAGGCTGAACCTAAAGCAGAAAAGAAAGCTGCTCCTAAAAAGGAAGAAGCTAAAACTTCAGAAAAGGCAGAAGCTAAAAAAGAAGCTCCTAAAAAAGAGGAGAAAAAACAAGCTAAACCAAAGGCTGAAAAAGCACCTGAAAAAGAGGATGATAAGAAAGCCGGCGGAGAAAAAGATGCTGAAGAGAACAAATAAATTTAATTATATGTTCATGTTAAAAAGGGATAAAGACTTAACTTTATCCCTTTCTTTTTGTAAATTTACATTTCGAACGCTTCAAAGTGTTTATTCGCTATAATTGATTCATTTACATGTCGGAAAACAAAACAGCTAAATGTTGTTGCAAAAGCTCGCATTTAGCCATATAAGCGTGCGGAATTAGTTTCAAATATTGACAGATTTAATGATAACTTCAAAAATTTTAAATTATGGCACACATAGCTAAAATTATCGCAAGACAGATTTTGGATTCAAGAGGAAATCCAACAGTAGAAGTTGATGTAATTACCGATCAGGGTGTGCTTGGTCGTGCAGCAGTCCCTTCAGGCGCTTCAACGGGTGCTTTCGAAGCTCATGAAATGCGCGATGGAGACAAAAATATGTACCTTGGAAAAAGCGTGCTCACCGCTGTTAATAATGTAAATACAAAAATTAACGAAGAACTTAATGGGTTCTTCATTTTTGACCAGGCTGCAATTGATCAAACGCTCATTGAAATTGATGGAACAGACAACAAGTCTGCTTTAGGTGCTAATGCTATGCTTGGCGTTTCTTTGGCCGTTGCTAAAGCTGCTGCCCTTACTTCAGGTCAGGATTTATATCGTTACCTGGGAGGCGTGAATGCTAAAACATTGCCAATTCCATTAATGAATATACTTAATGGTGGTCAGCATGCTGATAACAAAATCGATATTCAGGAATTCATGATTATGCCTGTTGGTGCAGAGCGTTTTTCAGATGCTTTACAAATGGGTGCTGAAGTATTCCATAACCTTAAAAAAGTACTTGCTGAAGAAGGTCACGCTACAAATGTAGGTGACGAAGGTGGTTTTGCTCCAGCTTTAAACAGCAATACAGAAGCACTTGATTATGTAATGACTGCAATTGAGCGTGCCGGATACAAGCCTGGCAGCGATATTTTCATTGCATTGGACCCTGCTGCAACTGAATTTTATCATAGCGACCGCGGTTTATACGTATTCGAATCAACCGGTGAAGAGCGAAACTCTGATCAAATGGTTGAGTATTGGAAAGAATTGGTAGATAAATATCCAATTATTTCAATTGAAGATGGCCTGGCAGAAGAAGACTGGGAAGGTTGGAAAAAACTGACTGAAGCTATTGGTGATCGCGTTCAGATTGTGGGAGATGACCTTTTTGTAACAAACGTGACAAGACTACAAAAAGGTATCGAAATGAATGCTGCCAACTCAATTCTTATTAAGGTTAACCAAATTGGTACGCTTACAGAAACCATCGATGCCGTAAACCTTGCCAATAAGAATGGTATGACTGCAGTTATATCGCACCGCTCAGGTGAAACGGAAGATACAACAATTGCAGACCTTGCTGTAGCATTGAATACAGGTTTGATTAAAACCGGTTCAGCTTCAAGGTCAGACCGTATTGCAAAATATAACCAATTGCTTCGTATTGAAGAGATGCTAGAAGAAACTGCCGTTTATCCGGGACGCGGATTCAAATATGCAAAATAATTATATTTTTTAAAGCCTGACATAGTTGCCCTGCAGCTATGCCAGGCTTTTTATTTTAAATAAAATGAGGTATAACGGACTTAATGCTTTTATCGATCGATTAAAAGACGAGAATGAACTTCTGGTTATAGATGAATTTGTTGATCCTGAACTGGAAATTACCGAAATTGCAGATCGTTTCAGCAAAGAAGCAAATGGTGGAAAAGCCCTTTTATTCCGCAATACCGGAACAAACTTTCCTATTTTGATTAATGCTTATGGGAGCCAGAATAGAATTCACGAGGCCCTTGGTATTAGCCATTCGAAGGATTTTGCCAGCCGTATTGAACAGCTCTTCAATAGTTTTAATAACCAGTCCGGCTCATTAATACAAAAACTAAAGTTATTACCTCAATTAGCCGGTATCGGCAGGTTTTTACCCCGGAAGAAAAAAGGTAGCGGCATTTGCCAGCAACAAGTCCACCATAATCCCGATCTCAATATTTTACCCATCCTAAAATGCTGGCCTCACGATGGTGGAAAATTTATTACACTACCTATTGTCCATACCATTGATCCTGAAAATGGAATGCGCAACGTGGGTATGTACCGAATGCAGCAAATGTCATCGAATACCACAGGCATGCACTGGCATAAACATAAAGTGGGAGCACGCCATTATCAACAGTATAAAGATCGAAAAGAAAAGATGCCCGTCAGTGTGGTGCTCGGTGGAGACCCGGTTTATACTTATGCGGCTACTGCACCAGCTCCCGATCATTTCGATGAATATATTATAGCCGGGTTTATAAGAAAAGCGCCTGTTAAACTGGTCAAATGTATTACGAACGATATTTTTGTTCCTGAAGATGCAGATATTGTTATCGAAGGTTACATTGATCCTGAAGAACTCTGGGTGAATGAAGGCCCGTTTGGCGATCATACCGGGTTTTATTCACTTGCAGACCTTTATCCTTTATTTCATGTTACCTGCATTACACATCGGAATGATGCAGTTTTTCCTGCTACAATTGTTGGTATACCACCAATGGAAGATGCTTTTATGGGAGAGATATCTGAGCATCTGTTCTTAAAACCGTTACAGATTGGTATTGCTCCAGAGGTGAAAGATATGCATATGCCTGTTGTCGGTGTAGTGCATAACCTGGTAATTGTGTCGGCTAATGTAAATTATGAAGGACAGGCATTTAAAATTGCAAATGCACTTTGGGGAGCCGGACAAATGATGTTCACGAAATATATTATTGTTGTCGACCATAACATGGACATAAGAGACTACAATGCTGTATTCAAAGCAGTTTTAAATATCAGTAATTGGCAAGAAAAAACACTGTTTTCCAAAGGGCCACTTGATATTCTCGATCATTCGAGTGACACACAATCTGTTGGTGGTAAGCTATGCATCGATGCTACAGCCACCCATGATAATGTTACTCAAAATATGGATTGTGTGGAAATACCTGAAAGTACCGATGCCAAACTATTTGGAGATGGCCTATTAGTGGTCTTTACTAAGGCATTTGACAAAGACTTTTCCTTAATCACGAACCATTACAAGCATTGCAAAGGACTTGTGGTTTTTGTCGAGAAAGGATTGCAAAACTTGAATATTAATACTTTAGCCTGGTATATTTTAGGCAACACTGATCCGGTTAGAGATATAAAAATCAAAGATGATATAGTACTCATCGATGCCTTACGAAAACATGGGCGTAAAGAATTTAAACGGCCATGGCCCGACCTTGTGGTTATGGATGATGAGACCATCCGAAAGGTAGACAATAAATGGAGTAAATATAACATTGGCAATTTTATTGCATCACCCTCCAATGCTTTCAAATCAGTTACAGATGGCAAGCAAGCAAGATTATAGTAACTAGTGACTTGCAGCTGTTGTTTATCTGCCGCAGAATTTAGGAATATTTATCTACGCAAAAGGTTTCAGGTAATAATAAATGTTATTATTCTTTTTTTTTCTATATTTAGTTGCTAATGAGACTTGCAATTTTTTACATATTAATATCTTTTTCTTTGTCGTTATTTGGACAAAGAGAAGAGAAGTTACAAGTTTTAAATATTCAGCATGGGCTCTCACAGAGTGTTGTCAATGACGTATTAATTGATTCAAAAGGTTTTTTGTGGGTTGGTACTCAGAACGGGCTTAACAGATATGATGGATACGATTTTAAAATTTTTCATAATAATCCTCAGGATCCCTATTCAATATCTTCTGATTATATTAATGCCATTGCAGAGGATGCCAATGATAATTTATGGATTGGAACGCGCACCGGGCTGAACAAATACGACAGTCGTAAGCAGAAGTTTATACACTATGGTTTGCCATCAAATAGTATCGTATTCCCGGAAATTAATGTAAGATCGCTTCTGGTCGATAGTGAAAATTTTGTTTGGGTGTTATTGCCAAATTACCTCGTACGTATTAACCCGATGGATCAAGAGGTTCGAATTTTTGGCTTCAGTGATGAGCGCTCTTTAGATAGACATTGTACTGCAAGCGCATTATACCAAAGCTCAAACGGAAATATTTGGTTTCTTAAGGGCCACCAACTTGTAATGTTCGATAAAGTTTTTGGACGATTCGATTTTAATCCTATTGAAGTACCGGGGTTTGTCAATTGTTTTCAGAATATTTTTGAACACAACAACCAAATGTATATTACATCTGACCAAACAGTTTGGAAATATAAATCTGGAGATTTACTTCAGAAAGTGCAGTATTTCGATGGTCAAATAAGTATTTTTCAAAATAAAAAGGACAATGAAGTTTATCTTGTTAGTAATAAAGGGTTATATCGCATAAAAAATGGTGCTTTTCAGAAGCAATTAACATTTGACTTCTCATCCAGCAACATAGAGCGGTTTTTTGTATCTGCTTTGACTTTAGATTCCAGTGAAAATTTATGGATTGCTACAAGCGGCAAAGGTATATTAAAAACAAATATTTCTGATCCGAAGTTTGAAGTGATAGAGCAAGAAGTAAAGGAAGGTAACTTCCTATCTGATGATCAGATATCTTCCATTTTTTTTGATGGTTTATACTATTGGATAGGAACTTATGAATATGGGTTGAATTTTGTAAATTCAAAAACACGTAAGGTTACCCAAATGAGTGCTAATGATAGAGATGCAGTAATTACTAATGACAATATTTATGATATTAAGCATGTAGGGTCAAGGGCCATTGTAGCTACTAGTTTGGGTTTAAATGTTATTAACAGGAACAGTAAAGGTAAGTTGGTGCGGGAGTCTCATCCTGTACTTGATAAACTTAAGGTACATGTTTATGAAGTGTTGCCGGTAAAATCTCACTCAATGTTTTTTAGTTATGGCGGGCAGTTGCATTTATATGACCTTGAAGAGAAAGAACTGCAATCCTGGATGTTTGATATGGAAAAGGATGCAGGAATAGCAAATTCTTTTTGCCTTGAGAATGTAGAAGATGACCTTGTTTTTATTGGGACAAGTCATGGGCTTTTTCGATTCGATCTGCGGAATAAATATTGGGACCGGTTCTTATATCATCAGGATGACACCACGTCCCTTTCAGGAAATGATGTATATGCCCTTGATTACGATAGATTAGGACGTTTATGGGTCGGAACAGCCAATGGATTAGATCTTTTAGATGATCCATTTAGTAATGATCCACATTTCAATCACATTACAGGTGATCAGAAAAGTACAATTTATAGCATCAATAATACAGATAAGCATGCCTTTGTAGGTACGGGTAATGGTTTGCTGCGAATAAGATATTCTGATAGTACACGTACTCTTTTTCATAAAGCAGATGGCCTACCATGTGATGAATTCAACGTTGGCGCAACTTACGAATTTAAGAATGGCCGACTTGCTTTTGGGGGACAGGGTGGTGTGGCTTTTTTTCATCCCGATTCGCTTCAGTTGAGTGCCTTTAATCCGGAGGTTGAAATTTCAGGTGCTACTATTTATGGATCGCGCGGGAAGAGAGAGGTCCCTGTTTATTCCGGTGCAACACTTGATTTGAGTGTTTCCGATTTCCTGGTGAATATATATTTCAGCTCACTCGATTTAACTGCTCCGCAAAAAATTGAATATCGCTACAGAGTGAATGATTCTGATTGGATTTCAATAGGAAACCAGAATTATGCTTCATTTAGTAATCTTCAGCCCGGGAAATACAGAATTTCTGTAAATGGTACGAATGCTGACCGAATCTGGAGCTCAAATATCGCATACCTGAAAATTCAGGTGCCCCGGCCATGGTATGCAACATGGTGGGCTTATTCTTTTTATACCGTGCTGTTTTTAGGTGCTTTATTGTTCGGTATCGAAACACGTACGCGCCGTTTACGTCTCACCAATCAGGTTTTAAGAGATAAGGAAGCCTCTGCAAAACAGGTTTCCAGGCAAAACGACCGGTTAACAATTCTGCACAAGAACGTAACCGAAAGTATGAACTATGCCAGTCGAATCCAGCAAGCACTGTTTCCAGCAAATAATTCATTTAAAAGGGTAATTCCACACTCTTTTGTTATGCACCGACCAAAAGATATCATTAGTGGTGACTTCTACTGGTATACTGAAGTGGGAGCAAAAATATGTATTGCGGCTGTTGACTGTACTGGCCATGGTGTGCCCGGAGCATTAATGTCTGTAATTGCAGTAGAGTTACTTAAGAAAACAGTGGTGCAAAACGGACATGAGAAGCCTTCTGATATTCTTGAAAAAATGGAGTATCAGCTTTATGAACTATTTATTACAGAAAATGAAGAGGAGAAAAATATTTCTGACGGAATGGATATGGGCTTATGCATGATTGATCGTGAAACTATGACACTTGAATTTGCCGGTGCTATGAATTCGCTTTATAATGTGAAAAATGGAGTGTTAAATGAGATTAAAGGTGACCGGGTTCCTGTTGGTATGGGAAGGGCCCTGGGCAAGCATGAATATACCAATCATTACCTTGAGTTTTCTGACGAAGATATATTTTATATGGCTTCAGATGGCTATGCCGATCAGTTTGGAGGGCCACAAAATAAAAAGTATAAACAACGTAGATTCAGGAATTTTTTACTTTCTATTGCCCGACATGATATGGATATGCAGCATTTGTTGCTTGAAAACAATTTTGATAAATGGCGCGGTGCAAATGAGCAGGTAGATGATGTAATGGTGATGGGATTTAAGACCCAGTTTGAATAGAAAGTATAATTACAATTATCGTGACTAAAATAAAAAAGCGGCTCTTAGGCCGCTTTTTTTATGTTTAGTTTCTGTGTTTACTCTGAGTAATCCATAGAAGCCATGCGTTTATATGACTTATAACGCCACAGGCTGTTTTCCTGAGCATCCTTGAAGAGTTCTTTTGCCTCTTTCGGGAAGCTTTTCATCAGTGAAGTATAGCGAACCTCTGATTTCAGGAAGTCCTGGAATAGATCCCAGTTTGGCTCTTTTGAATCGAGCTGGAATGGATTTTTGCCTTCAGCTTCCAACATCGGATTGTAGCGGAACATGTGCCAGTAACCACAAGCTACTGCATCTTTCTGTTCAGCTTGCGTTTTACTCATACCTTTGCGCAATCCGTGAGCAATACAAGGTGCATATGCTATTATGATTGATGGTCCGGGATAAGCCTCAGCCTCTTTAACGGCTTTTAAGTATTGGGCAGGGTTAGCGCCCATGGCAACTTGTGCTACGTAAACATATCCATAGGTCATAGCCATCATGCCGAGGTCTTTTTTGCGGATTTTTTTACCGCTGGCAGCAAATTTTGCTACTGCACCTACAGGCGTCGATTTGGACGATTGGCCACCAGTATTTGAATAAACCTCAGTATCGAGTACCAGTAGGTTCACATCCTCACCAGAAGCAATTACATGGTCTAAACCACCATAGCCAATGTCATATGCCCATCCGTCACCACCAATGATCCAAACTGATTTTTTGATCAGGTAATCTTTCATAGACAGGATATCTTTCGCTACCGGGTGTTTTTCTTTTTGTAGTGCTTCAACAACAGCTTTTGATGCTTCTTTGGATTTATCTGCATCTTCTTTGCTTTCAATCCATTGTTCGAAAGCGGCTTTTGTTTCAGTACCCACATCATTCATTGCCTTTGTCATTTGGTTGGCCATACGTTTGCGTAGGTTTTGTACGCCAAGTGCCATACCAAATCCGTATTCTGCATTGTCTTCGAAAAGTGAGTTGGCCCATGCGGGTCCTTTACCTTCGTGGTTTTTACGGTAAGGTGTAGATGGTGCTGAACCACCAAAGATTGAAGAACAACCTGTAGCGTTGGCTACCATCATACGGTCTCCATAAAGCTGTGTGATGGTCTTAATATATGGGGTTTCACCGCAACCGGCACATGCTCCTGAGAACTCAAAGAGTGGTTGTGCAAATTGTGCATTCTTAACGTTTTGCTTTTTATTGAAACGGTCCTCTTTTATGGTAACTTTATTGAACATGTAGTCCCAGCGTTCGATCTCATCTTTTTGAGTATCGAGGGGCTTCATAACAAGTGCTTTTGTTTTCGATGGACAAACATCTTCACAAACACCGCAGCCTGTACAATCTAGAGGTGTAACCTGTATGCGGTAGTGCAGGCCTTCAAGTCCTTTACCAACAGCTTTTTTAGCTTCTGTACCTTCAGGTGCATTAGCCAGTTCGTCGTCTGTAAGCAAGAATGGACGAATTGCTGCATGTGGACAAGCATTGGCGCAAAGGTTGCATTGAATACAGTTTTCCATTTGCCATTCAGGAACTGTAACGGCAATACCACGTTTCTCATATTCTGTCGTTCCGGCAGGGAATGTACCATCTTCGCGACCGACAAATGCACTAACAGGCAGGTCATCACCTTTGAGCAGGTTCATTGGTTCTGCTACGTTTTTAATAAAATCAGGGATATTTCTGTCGTCTTTGCTCTTGTCGTCAGCTGAAAGTTTAGCCCAATCTGCTGGTATTTCTACTTTATCTACTTTTTCTCCACCCTGATCAACAGCTGCGTTGTTCATATTGACAATTTCATCTCCTTTACGGGCAAATGATTTGACAATGAAGTTTTTCATTTCTTCTACAGCCTTGTCGTAAGGTATTACTTCTGAAATTTTAAAGAACGCCGATTGCATAATGGTGTTGGTTCTGTTACCAAGGCCAATTTCTTCTGCAATTTTTGTGGCGTTAATTATATAGAATTTAATATCGTTCTCTGCCAGATATTTTTTCACGCTATTGGGCAGGCGTTTTTTGGTTTCCTCTTCATCCCAAATTGAGTTGAGCAAGAATGTACCACCTTTTTTAAGTCCTTTGAGCATGTCATAGCTGTCAAGGTATGCTGGTACGTGACAAGCTACAAAATCAGGTGCGTTTACAAGGTAAGGCGAACGAATTGGTTTGTCACCAAAACGAAGGTGTGAAGTTGTAACACCACCAGATTTTTTGGAATCATAAGAGAAGTATGCCTGACAGAATTTATCAGTCGTTTCTCCAATAATTTTAATAGAGTTTTTGTTGGCTCCCACAGTACCGTCAGATCCAATTCCGTAGAATTTTGCTGAATATGTTCCTTCGGGGGATACATTGATGTCTTTGCCAATTTCAAGCGAATGATTGGTTACGTCATCAACAATACCTATAGTAAAGTAATTTTTAGACTCTTTTTTCTGGAGGTTTTCAAATACACTGAAAATTTGTGCTGGTGTAGTATCTTTTGAAGATAATCCGTAACGACCACCAATAATTTTAGGTGCATTGGCATCATCTTTAAACAACTCTACAATATCGAGGTAAAGTGGTTCTCCGTGTGCCCCAGGCTCTTTGGTACGATCCATCACTGCAATATTTTTTACAGATTTTGGAAGTGCCTTGAAGAAATATTTTGCCGAGAATGGACGATAAAGGTGTACACTCATCATACCGACTTTTTCGCCCTTAGCCACTTTATAGTCGATCACCTCTTTTATGGTATCTGTTACAGAACCCATTGCTATAATGATATCTTCTGCATCATCAGCACCATAATACGTAAATGGATGATATTCGCGACCAGTTGTTTTCTTAATTTCCTGCATGTATTCTTCAACAATGTCAGGAAGCTGATCGTAAAATGGATTGGCTACTTCGCGTGTCTGGAAATATATATCAGGGTTTTGAGCTGTGCCGCGTGTAACCGGGTGTTCCGGGTTCAAAGCATTGTCTCTGAATCTTTGTAGTGCTTCCTGGTCAACCAGTTTCGCCATTTCCTCTGTTGTGGGTGCTTCTACCTTTTGAATTTCATGCGAATTTCTGAAACCATCGAAGAAATGTAAAAATGGTACGCGCGATTTTATTGATGACAGGTGCGCAATTGGCGCAAGGTCCATAATTTCCTGGATACTTCCTGTTGCCAACAGTGCAAATCCTGTTTGGCGTGTAGCCATAACGTCGCTGTGGTCACCGAATATTGATAATGCCTGGGCGGCCAAACTACGAGCCGATACGTGAAATACGCCAGGTAATAATTCTCCGGCAATTTTATACATATTGGGAATCATCAGCAATAAACCTTGCGATGCTGTAAAGGTCGAAGTAAGGGCTCCACCCTGTAAGGAACCATGAACTGCACCTGAAGCGCCACCTTCTGATTGAAGTTCTGCTACTTCTACTTGTTCACCAAATATGTTTTTTCTGCCAAATGCTGCCCATTCATCAATGTATTCTGCCATTGTAGATGAAGGCGTAATCGGGTAAATCGCTGCTACCTCACTAAACATATATGCTACATGAGATGCAGCATAGTTACCGTCACAGGTAATAAAGTTCTTTTTAGCCATACTTTTCTGGATTTATATTTAGATTTTTTCACCCACAAAATTACATTATTTGTTCCTTTTTTCCTTATAAATATGTTGTCAAACCGTTTATTTTGACTTATATAAAAGCATTTTAAATAATAAGGTAAAATTATTATATCTACTTTTATGTTACTTATTGGTCTTTTTTTATTCAAAAACTAAAAATTGGGCAAAAAAAAGCGGATCGTCCAGAATCGATCCGCTTTTTTAGTACTAGTCATCATGTCTGTGCTTTTGGTGGAAATTTATAATAAATCCACAATAGTTTTAATTTATATTAATGCATTCTGCAGATGTTTCTTAGTCACCTATGTTATATGTAGCTTCATTATTTGTTTTTACTTCCATATCACAGCATGAATCTGAGCAGGAAAAATTGAGATTACCGTCGGCATCAACAGTGCCTTGAACAGTGCAGTTATTGCAATCACCTGTCCCCGTACATGATATGATCCAACTCCCTCCATTTTGAGCCTTTTGGTTTTTAGGGCTTAGTTTTTTGTATATTAAATTGGTACTTTCAAAATGCATCTTTCCTTTACCAATAGCAATTGTTTGCTTTTTTTGATTGTCTTCTCTTACAAAAGAAATGAGCGCGGCATTAGCTTTTTCACTTTCCAAATATTCTATTGAAATTATTCTATCATTGGTATTTAAATCAATAAATGATTTGAGCTCACTTATTGAGTTAGCTGCTTTAAACCCTTTGGGCGATGTGAGTTGAAGTTCTTCTTCTCCCTGTGTTTTGATTTGCTTCTGTTCGCAAGCTGCAAATAGCAGCACTAGCGAAAATGCTAAACTTAATATTAATGCTGTTTTTTTCATGGTAGTAAATAATTTAGTGTTTAAAATAAAAAGTAATCATGACTACATGAACAAAGTAAAAAAAAAACACTAATAACAAAATTTATTTAATAAAAAAAGCGGATTCAATTGAATCCGCTTATCTCTAATCCTTAATGTGTTATTGGATTATTTATCCATTGTAAGCAGGAACTCTTCATTGGAATTAGTTTTTCCAATTCTGTTACGCATAAAATCCATTGCTTCTATACTGTTCATGTCGGCAAGGTAATCGCGCAAAACCCAGATTCTGTTGATTAAATCTTTGTCGATTAACAGATCTTCGCGACGAGTACTCGATGCTGGAATATCGATAGATGGGAAAATGCGACGGTTCGATAGTTTTCTATCGAGCTGAAGTTCCATGTTACCGGTTCCTTTAAACTCCTCAAAAATTACATCGTCCATTTTGGAGCCTGTTTCTGTAAGTGCTGTTGAAAGGATAGTTAACGACCCTCCATGCTCTATTTTTCGGGCTGCTCCAAAGAACTGTTTTGGCTTATGCAGTGCATTGGCATCCACACCTCCCGATAACACTTTGCCGGAAGCAGGTGATACTGTGTTAAAAGCTCTTGCAAGCCTTGTAATAGAATCAAGCAGAATCACTACATCATGGCCACATTCGGTCATGCGCTTAGCTTTTTCATGTACAATATTGGCTACTTTCACGTGCCGTTCAGCGGGTTCATCGAAAGTGGAAGAGATAACTTCAGCATTTACACTTCTGGCCATATCGGTAACCTCTTCGGGTCTTTCGTCGATAAGCAGAATAATCATGTAAACTTCAGGGTGGTTAGCAGCTATTGCATTGGCAATATCCTTAAGCAATACTGTTTTTCCCGTTTTAGGTTGAGCAACTATTAATCCCCTTTGTCCTTTACCGATTGGTGCAAACATATCTACAATGCGTGTCGAAAGGTTGCTTTTTTTACCAGTAAGGTTAAATTTTTCGTGCGGAAACAGAGGTGTCAGAAAATCAAAGGGAACCCGGTCTCTTACTTCTTCGGGTGGTCTGCCATTAATCTGATGTACCTTAATTAAAGGGAAATATTTTTCACCTTCTTTGGGTGGACGTATACTTCCTTCTACCGTATCACCTGTTTTAAGTCCAAATAGTTTTATTTGCGACTGACTGACATATATATCATCAGGACTGTTGAAATAGTTATAGTCTGAAGACCTTAAGAAACCGTAGCCGTCTGACATAATATCCAACACGCCACTGGCAGTAACAATACCTTCGAATTCCAATCTTTTGTTTTTATGCCGATCTGCGTTTCTATTCTGATCAACCTGATTGTTATCGTTTTTGGCAGGGTTGTGCTTTGGCGCTGGTCTTTGGTTTTTTTCCTGGGTTTGCTTCTGTTGCCTTTTTTCTTGTATTGGTTTTGGTCTCTCCACAGGTTTCTTTTCAGCTAACGGTTCATTCTTAGCTACTGTTTCTTTTTGTGGCTTTGCTGGTTTTGTTTCAGCTTGCACTTTTTCTGGTTTTGTTTCAGCTTGCGCTTTTTCTGGTTTTTCAACTCTTTGTTTGCGCTTTGCTTTAGGCTTTTCTGGCTCTGCAGGTTTGGATTGGGGCTCTTGCTCCTGCTTTTCTTGTTCCTGCTTTTTTTCTTGTTTGGCCGAAACCTTTTCTACCCGGCGAACCCTGGGCCTTTTTGAACTTGCTTTTTTTTCTTTTTCCTCTGGTTGAGATTGCTTTTCTTCGGAGGCTTTAATTGCTTGCTGGTCTAAAATTTTGTAGATGAGATCCTGCTTTCGTAAAGATTCAATTTTTTTAATTTTAAGATCAGCTGCAATCTCTTTAAGTTCTGAAACAAGTTTTTTGTTCAGTTCTAAAATATCGTACATCTGAGTGTAATTTGATTATGTAAAATTGTGGTGATTATCTAAGAAGATTGACTTGGGAATTATGTGACAATTATAAGCATTTAACCTAAGTCGACAAAATTTTTTTTGAAAAAAGTGCTTCATAAAAAAGTTGTTACATATAGATTTGTTTTTATTTTTTTAGTTATATTGACCGATAATGTACCGGTTTTATTTTTATTGGTGGGGTAATCGGTTGATTTTTAATTTAATACATGCTAGTATATGTTGACATCCATTTATCGCGAATTTATACAATCGAAGAAGTATTTTGATAAGGAGACCATGTTTAAGGCACTGATGCAAAAACGTATTTATCGTGTTTTACTTATTTGTAGCAATTATGATGCCTACATGCTTGAAGAGGACGGACGTATTGATGAGCAAATTTTTAAAGAATATGTTTCACTTAACCTGCGCTATCCACCTGTTTTTGTACAGGCAAATTCTGCCACCAAAGCTTTTGAAATACTTGAAGATGGTAATATCGATCTTGTAATCTCAATGTTGAGTGTGCGTGAAACCGATGCCTTTCAATTATCTAACCAAATAAAAAGTCATTACCCTGAAATTCCCATTGTTGTACTTACGCATTTTTCACGAGAAGTAAGTATGCGGCTGCAGAATGAGGACCTTAGTTCTATTGATTATGTTTTCTCGTGGTTGGGAAATGCAGATTTGCTTCTGGCTATTGTAAAGCTTATCGAAGATAGAATGAATGTGGACAGGGATGCCAATGAAATTGGTGTCCAGGTGGTGCTGCTTGTAGAAGACTCCATTCGTTTTTACTCCAGTTACTTACCCAACCTGTATAAAGTTATTTTTCACCAGAGTGAAAGATTTATGCAAGAGGGGTTGAATGAGCACCAGCGGATGATCAGAAAAAGGGGAAGGCCAAAAATTCTTTTGGCAACTTCTTATGAGGAGGCCATCGAATTCTATAATAAGTACAGAAATAATATGTTGGGAGTTATTTCTGATATAAGGTACTCGAAAGATAACATGAAGGATCCGCATGCGGGGTTTAAACTGTGCGAACATGTGAAAGCTGACAATTCCTATTTACCTTTCCTTTTGCAGTCTTCAAGACCTCAGAACAGAACCATTGCAGATAAATTAAATGTGGGTTTTTTAGATAAGAATTCAAATAAACTTTCATTAGAGTTGCGCGATTATGTGATTAACAATTTTGCGTTTGGAGACTTTATTTTTAAAAATCCGCGTACGGGAGAGCAGGTTGCAAGAGCTCGTGATTTAGTTACTTTTCAGGAGGCGGTGCGGAAAGTGCCTGCAGAGAGTCTGCGTTTCCATAGTCAGCGACATGATTTTTCGAAATGGTTAAAAGCCCGATCGCTGTTTTCACTTTCCAATATTTTCTCAAGGGCCTCTGCTACAGATTTCGATACAATAGAAGATGTGCGCGAGTATGTACTTAAAGAAATTTCAAGATACAGAATTAATCGCGGCAGGGGAATTATCTCAAAATTCGAAGGCGATGGCTTTGATGAGTATTCTATTTTTTCCAGAATCGGAGAGGGTTCAATTGGTGGTAAAGCCAGGGGCCTGGCTTTTGTAGATAATATCATTAAAAAACATAAAATATTTTATAAATATGAAAATATTATCATCAGCATTCCCAGAACCATTGTGTTGTGCACGGATGTTTTTGATGAGTTCATGACCAATAATAATCTTTATGAAATCGCATTACTCGATTTAGATGACGAAGTAATTCTGCAACATTTTTTAAATGGTGCCCTACCGAATCACGTAAAAGAGAAATTAAAAGCGTTACTTTCTAAAACCAGTACCCCGTTGGCCATACGCTCTTCAAGCTTACTTGAGGATAGCCATTATCAGCCATTTGCAGGTATCTATTCTACTTACATGATTCCGTATATAAAGGAGGATGAGGAGATGCTTGAGATGCTTTACAGGGCTATAAAAAGTGTGTATGCCTCGGTTTTTTACCGCAGTAGCAAGGCATATATGGAAGCAACGAAAAATGTAATTGATGAGGAGAAAATGGCCATCATTTTACAGGAGGTGACGGGTTCCAGATATGGAGACCGGTTTTACCCGACCATTTCAGGTGTTGCACGTTCGGTGAATTTTTATCCCATTGAACCCGAAAAACCAGAAGATGGCATCACCTCCATTGGCCTTGGTTTAGGGAAAATAATTGTAGAAGGCGGCAAAACCTTGCGTTTTTCTCCCAAATACCCCAAAAAGGTATTGCAGCTGTCAACACCGCAAATGGCTTTGACAGAAACGCAGAAGAAATTTTATGCGCTGAGCATGAATCCTGAGGATTATATCGATTCTACCGATGATGGAATTAATATGGAAGAGTTTAGTATAAAAGAGGCCGACAAAGACGGGGCAATTAAAAAAATATGTTCAGTGTATGATTTTCAGGATAACGTTGTGAGGGATGGGGCATATGGTAAAGGAAAAAAACTAATTACCTTCTCAGGGATACTGAAATATAACTCTTTCCCCTTAAGCGATATTCTTAATACTTTATTGCATGTGGGGCAAAAAGAGATGAATCACCCGGTAGAAATTGAATTTGCTGTAAACCTCGATACAGGAGAGGATTGCCCGGATATTTTTAGTTTTCTGCAAATCAGGCCGATAGTTGAAGCGTCTGATACATTGAACTTTGATCTGGGGGATGTCAATGAAGAAGAGTGTATACTTGTATCAGAAAAAGCTTTGGGTAATGGGATAATTGATGATTTATACGATTTTATTTATGTAAAACCCGACACTTTTAATCCGGAAAAAACCAAGCAAATTGCTGAAGAATTAGATGAATTGAACCGGAAATTCAGAGAGGAAAACAAAAACTATATCCTTGTAGGACCTGGTCGCTGGGGCTCTTCAGACCCCTGGCTGGGCGTACCTATAAAATGGAGCCAAATATCACAGGCAAGACTTATTGTTGAGTCGGGCTTACCTAATTATCGCATTGACCCGAGCCAGGGTACGCATTTTTTCCAGAACCTGACCTCTTTCCGTATCGGTTATTTTACCATCAATCCATTTATGAATGATGGCAAATACGATGTGGAATTTTTGGATAATCAATCGGCAGTTTTCGAAACTGATTATATCAGACATGTGCAATTTTCGCAACCGGCAGTAGTCAAAATCGAGGCAAAAAGAAACAAGGGCATTGTCCTGAAACCATGATATTTATCAGCTTTTGATAGTCTTTGTGATATGTGTTAAAAAACAATAATAAAAAGTGAATTTTCTGTTAAGTTTTCATTGGAAATGATAAATGTTTCCTATTACTTTGTAAACGACAATAATGATTTGTCGAATCATTGATTAATGTTCTTATAAATCGTAAAACATATGGATTTACAGAAAATTATGGCTGAACTGGAGGCCAAAAACCCCGGTCAACCTGAGTTTTTGCAAGCTGCCGAAGAGGTGCTTGAAAGTATTAAGGGTTTTGTAGAAGAAAATCCTAAGTACAGTGATCAAAAAATTGTAGAGCGTTTGCTCGAACCTGAGCGCGTTATTATGTTCCGTGTTTCATGGACCAACGATAACGGTGAGGTGCAGGTTAACCGTGGTTACCGTATTGAATTCAACAGCGCAATTGGACCTTACAAAGGCGGGTTGCGTTTTCACCCCAGTGTTACATTGGGTGGCCTGAAATTCCTTGGATTTGAACAGATCTTTAAAAACTCACTTACTACATTGCCTATTGGCGGTGGTAAAGGTGGTTCTGACTTCAACCCAAAAGGAAAATCTGATGGCGAAATTATGCGTTTCTGCCAGTCTTTCATGACTGAATTATTCCGTCACATTGGTCCTGACACAGACGTTCCTGCCGGTGATATCGGCGTTGGTGGACGTGAAATTGGTTTTATGTACGGTATGTATAAAAAACTACGTAACGAACATACCGGTGTATTTACCGGTAAAGGCCGTAATTGGGGTGGATCATTGATTCGTCCGGAAGCAACAGGCTTTGGTAATGTATATTTTGCCAACGAAATGCTTAAAACCAAAGGAGAAACATTTGAAGGTAAAACTGTAGCTGTTTCAGGTTTTGGTAACGTTGCATGGGGCGCAGCCCAAAAAGCATCTGAACTTGGAGCTAAAGTAGTTACAATCTCAGGTCCTGACGGATATATTTATGATCCTGATGGCATCAGCACAGAAGAAAAATTCAACTATATGCTTGAGTTGCGTGCATCGAATAACGATGTTGTTGCTCCTTATGCAGAAGAGTTTCCAAATGCAAAATTCTTTGCAGGTAAAAGACCATGGGAGCAGAAAGTTGATGTTGCGCTGCCATGTGCTATCCAGAATGAATTGAACCTCGACGATGCCAAAGCACTTGTTTCTAACGGTGTAATTTGTGTATCTGAAGGTGCCAACATGCCTTCAACTCCGGAAGCTATCGAGCATTTTCTTGATAGTAAAATTCTCTTCGGACCTGGAAAAGCTGCCAATGCAGGTGGTGTTGCTGTTTCTGGTTTGGAAATGAGCCAAAATGCAATGAAACTTAGCTGGGCACCAGAGGAGGTTGATAGTAAACTGCACACAATTATGGAAAGCATTCACTCTGCATGCCAGAAATATGGTACAGATGGTGATTTCTGTAATTACGTTAAAGGAGCCAACGTTGCTGGTTTCATTAAAGTTGCAGATGCAATGATTGACCAGGGAGTCGTTTAATCTTTTGAAATTATATAAAAGAAAGCCGTTGATTTTTCAGCGGCTTTTTTTTGTCCCAAAATCGGACGTTTTTTTATTTAATTTATTTATTCATGTGTTTCTCCTTATTTTAGTGTAGATAATTCGTTTATCAATGTTGAACTAAAATAAGTGAACTATGCGTTTTAAAACTTTTCTGTTTACGCTTTTCCTGGGGGTTTTTGTATTCTTTTCACCCCACGAAAGCCTTGCTAAGAAAAAAGATAAAGATGAAAAAGCGGCCAAAGATACTTTGGTCGGAAAATTAAACGCTTTTAAATGGCGTAGTCTCGGACCAGCCTGGGCGAGCGGACGTATCGCCGATTTTGCAGTGAACCCTGATAATTATTCTGAATATTATGTAGCTGTTGCATCGGGAAATGTATGGAAAACCACTAATCATGGCGTAACTTTTAAACCTGTTTTTGATAATTACGGTGCCTATTCCATTGGTTGTGTTACCATGGATCCCAATAACCATAATGTGATTTGGGTTGGAACCGGCGAGAACAATCACCAGCGTGCCCTCGGGTATGGCAATGGTGTTTATAAATCTGTTGATGGTGGCCAGTCATTTAAAAATTTGGGACTGAAAGAGAGTCGCCAGATAGGCGATATCGTTATTGATCCCCGTAATTCCGATATCGTTTTTGTTGCAGCAGAAGGTTCTGCATGGGGCCCCGGTGGAGAGCGTGGGCTCTATAAAAGTATTGATGGTGGCGAAAACTGGAAAAAAGTAATTGATATTTCCAAACACACCGGAGTAAATAACGTGGTTATTGATCCTGTGAACCCCGATATCATGTATGCTACATCAGAGCAACGCAGAAGAACCCACTACACTAAAATTGGTGGTGGTCCCGAATCTGCAGTGTATAAATCAACCGATGGTGGCGATACATGGCGCAAAATAATGAAAGGCCTACCCGGAGTTCATATCGGAGGCATGGGCATTGCTGTTTCCCCGGTTGACCACAACGTGGTTTACCTGATTATGCAGGCTGCTAAAGGTAAAAGTGGCTTTTACAGGTCTACTAACCGAGGAGAGAGCTGGCAGCGTATGAGTGATCATAGTTCAAGCGGACAATATTACAATGAACTATTTTGTGACCCGGTTAATGTGGATAAAGTATACTCGGTTGAGACCTTTTCACATTACACTGAAGATGGAGGTAAAACATGGAAAAGGTTATCCACAAGTAATCGTCACGTAGATGATCATGCACTGTGGATTAATCCAAACGATAACCAGCACTTTATTATTGGTGGTGATGGTGGTATTTATGAAACTTATGACGGAGGAAAACACTTTAATTTTAAAGCTAACCTTCCTGTTACACAGTTTTATCGCGTTGCAGTCGACAATGAGTATCCGTTCTACAATGTTTATGGTGGAACACAGGATAACAATTCTATGGGCGGGCCGTCTCAAACAACAAGCAGCAAGGGTATAAGAAACGCCGATTGGTTTGTAACCATGGGCGGTGATGGCTTTTTTGCAGCCATAGACCCGACCGATCCTAATATTGTTTATACCGAGTATCAATATGGAAATATGTTTCGCTACGACAAGAAATCGGGCGAAACTGTAAAGATTAAACCTTTGGAAGGTAAGGATGAAAAAGCCTATAAATGGAACTGGAATACACCTTTA
>NZ_DATFKB010000033.1:0-29244 GCF_035268865.1 Salinivirga sp.
TAGAGGTTTTTGTTAATTTAATTCATTATTTTTGAGTTTAACTATAGGGTTCAATAACTTATGGCAGGTATCTACATACATTATCCTTTTTGCAAATCGCGCTGTTACTACTGTGATTTTTATACCATTACAGATTCCAGCATGAAGGCCCCTTTCTATGAAGCGCTTCTTTATGAGATCACTTTGCGCAAAGACTTCCTGAAGCATGAACCAATTGAAACCATCTATTTTGGCGGGGGTACCCCTTCCTTGCTTGATCCAGCCAAAGTTAATCAGGTGTTGGAAACCATACATAAACATTTTTCGGTTGTAAATTTACCTGAAATAACAATTGAAATAAACCCCGACGATGTATCAAAATACTATGCAAGGCAACTAAAACAGACACAAGTAAACAGACTCAGTCTGGGCATTCAGGCATTTTACAACTATCACCTTCGGTTAATGAACAGACGGCACAAGGTAATGGGTGCATTAAAAGCGGTTGATACTTTACAAGCCGAAGGTTACGACAATATTAGTATTGATTTGATTTACGGTTTACCCGAAATGACAAAGGCCGAGTGGGAAAAGACACTCAACAAAGCCGTAAAAATGAATATTCAGCATATTTCAGCATACCATTTAACTTACGAAGAAGGTACTGTATTTGACAAACTCAGAAAAAGCGGCAGACTCATTCCGCCTGATGAAGATATAAGTCTATGGCAATTTAATACAATGACCGATTTCCTGGAAAATAACGATTTCATTCAATACGAAATTTCCAATTTTGGCAAAATGGGCAGGTTCTCCAAACACAATATCAATTACTGGCAAAATAAACCCTACCTTGGGCTGGGGCCTGCAGCACACAGCTTTGACGGAAAATCACGTTACTGGAACATATCAGATATTAGTAAATACCTGCGCATTGAAAGAAAAAACGACGATATCAGAGAAAAAGAAATACTCACCTCATCTGATCGATTTAATGAATACCTGATGACCGGGTTACGCACTTATTGGGGTATAGATATAGCCCATATAAAGCGACATTTCCCGGATAAAAACTCTGATGAATTGCTTAAAACCATAGGAAAATATATAGAATCGGGACACATAAAAGCAGAAGGGAAAAAATATTACCTTACCCGAAAAGGAATGTTTATCAGCGATAAAATCACAGCAGAACTATTCATTTAATCAAATCGGCCAACTTTCTCAATCAACATCGATATAAAACAATTTTTCAAAAGTTGTTAATTTTTATATTTTTAGTTAATATTCGACCTTAATATTTATGAAATGACAGAGGCAGGATCGCATCAAAGCCCCAAAGAAAATAGAATAAACCCTTTAAGCTCTGAAAACAATAGCCTAAGGCAACTATTACATCAACAAAACACTTACATATGGGCCTGGCATAAAAACTCATACCATATTGATGTAGACCAGCACTTTAGAGAAAAACTAGGATTGGAGAAAGAAAACGAGCAGTTAGCCCAGCATTTATATCAAATCCTACACTCTTCTGACAAAATAAAATGGCTTCGGTTTATTGTAAACCTACGCTACGAAAGACCTATCATCCCTTTTGAAATCAGGTTTCGACATGCTGCAGGCAACCACATCTGGTTTAGAATCACTACCGAGAACCCTGCTACTCCTGCAACACGTATGGGGCTACTTTTAGACATTACCAAAGACAAAAATGCCCTGGCAATTACACAAGATAAAAATGCCCGGCTCGAAGCCTCAATTCAAAATAATTTTGGACTTAATATCATTATTGACCAGGATCTTAATGTTAAGCATATTCATAATGGCAGGCTGATTTTAAAAGAAAATACCGAAAATGTTTTTAAGAAATTAACAATAGATTCGTTTTTCGATAAAGAAAGCCGCACCATTTTTTTTGAATCCCTGGATGAGATATTAAGAACACCTGATGCAGAAATAAAAACAGAAGTCACAACAAACCCATTATACACCCGTGAACCCAGGCACCTTGAAATTATCATTGTAAATAAACTAAAAGACCCCAGGGTTCAGGGTATTGTAATTGATGCCCGCGATATATCTGATCACAAATCACTTGAGGTAAGATTAAAAAAACAAAGACAAGAATACCTGAACTTATATGAGGAGTTTGAGGCACAAAACAAAAAAATCAATATAAAAAACGAGATTCTTGAAGCGAAAAATCAGGAAATAGCAGAAACGATCGATAAACTGAGCCAATCAGAAAATCGCTTTCTAAGCCTTTCAAAAATTGTAAATGAGGCAATAACAGTTATCGAAAACAAAAATACGGTATTTATAAGTGATCGTCTGGCCCAAATTACAGGATACCCAATAGAAGAACTATACGGAATTGATATAAAACATCTGGCAGCTGCAAAAGAAAATTTAACTCCAAGGTACCCTAACCCCGACAACAAAAACATATACGAAATAAATTTTTGGGTCTTCACTAAAAATGGTGAAAAACGCTATTTATCAAATATCTTTTACAGAGAACAAAAAAGTGGTAAACCCACCTATACCTTTATAATCACCACTGATCAAACGCAACAAAAAATACAAACCGAGTTATTACGTGACAACCAGATGAAATTAAAAGCCACGCTGGAATCGCTTCAAAAATGGATTATCGTGGTAGATAACAAAGGGTTTATCATAAACTTTTACAAGCCTACAAACACAAGCTATTTCTTATTGAAAAAAGGCTTCGACCCTACCGGGAAACATTATACCGAGCTGCCCTTACCTGAACAGTTCATTGAAAAAATACTGGACACGGGCATTAAGGTTCAAAAAGATGGTATTGCACAAGCAATAGAAATACCCATTGAATTAAAAAGAAAAATACGCTGGTATTATGTAAATATTTCGATTCGATACAGCACAACAGGACAAAACATTGGGTGGACATTGGTGCTAGATGATATTACACGTATAAAAGCCACCGAAATGGAGTTAAAAAACCGTGAAACCCAACTTTACTCATTAATAAACCATTTTCCCGATATCGTGTGTTTGAAAGACAGGGAAAACCGGTGGATACTTGCAAATAAACCGCTCCTGGAACTTTACGGCATAAAAAACCAGCCATATTTACTAAAAACCTGTAAAGAGTTGGCCACAATTCACCCGGAGAATAAATCGATATACACAAAATGCGCTGAAACAGATGTGATAGCGTGGCACACAAGAAAGCAGTATAAATACGATATGATTTTTGATCAGGGGCGTGAGTTACCAAGGGCCTACGAGATTATTAAAGTTCCGATCTTCGATAATCAGGGAGAACCGGCATGGCTCATAATGCTCGGAAGGGATGTCACAAAGCGAAAACACATGACCCAGGAACTCAAAATAGCCAAAGAGAATGCCGAAATGGCCGACCAACTAAAAACTGCTTTTCTCACAAACATGTCGCATGAATTACGCACACCACTAAATGCTATTGTAGGGTTCTCGCAGCTCCTGAGTCAGCCAAGCACAAAACAGGATGAACGAGAAGAATTTATTAAAATTATTATTGAATCAAGCAATTATCTCCTCAACATTATAAACGATATTATAGACCTTTCTAAAATGGAGACCGGGCAGCTCAATCTCAATATAAACCCGGTCAACATTAAAGAAATGCTTCTGGATTCCTTCAATTATTACAAAAACCATTACACGAAAGCCAACCTTAACTTCGAAATAGAATTTCCCGACACACCTTACCAAATAATTATTGATACCGATAAAGTCAGGTTGCAACAAGTACTAAATAGTTTGGTAGCAAATGCTTTTAAATTTACGAAAAGTGGGACAATAAAAATTAATGTTGGATTTGATCAAAATCACGAATTTTTACACATCAAAATAAAAGATACGGGTATCGGTATTGATCCAAAATATCATAAAACAATTTTCGAGCGTTTCAGACAGGTCGAAGAAGGTTATACCCGTGAATACGGAGGTGCAGGGCTAGGCCTGGCCATTTCAAAAAAGCTAACTGAAATGTTGGGAGGTAAAATTAATTTAGAATCCATACCCGGTTCAGGATCTGAATTTACAATTAAGCTACCCTACATCCGCACACCAAAAAGGGCAGAAAATGATAAGGCCCCTGCAGACATTAGCTTTATAAAAAATAAAAGTGTGCTTGCAGTGGAAGACGATGCCGGAAGTTATCTTTTACTCAAATCAATATTGCGAAATACAGGATGCAGGCTTATTCATGCAAAAAATGGTAAGGAAGCACTTGAATTAATTAAGAAACAATCAAATATAGACCTGGTGCTAATGGATGTTCAAATGCCAGTGATGGACGGACTCGAAGCAACACAAAAAATTAAAGCCCTGCACAAAAACATACCAATAATTGCCCAAACAGCCCATGCATTCAGCAACGACCGGCAAAAATGCATTGATGCAGGATGCGATGACTTTATTACCAAACCAGTTCGTTTCGAAGAATTATTCTTAGCCATCAGTAAAACCATTAAGCCCGATAATTTAAATTAAATTTATATTTTTACATTTACCATTGAAAACTAAAGAACATGAAAAAAATAAGCAGCTTATTTTTTTCGGTAATACTTATATGCGGAATTACAGCGTGTGAACCCGACCAAAAAAACAAGCAAAAACAAACGCAACAACAAAAAAAAGAAATCACTCCTGAACCTGTAAAAAAGGAAATTTCCCAAACTGAACTATATGAGGGTAACCATGATATTATTAAGTCAGAATTATAATAGAAAGTGGAAAAACTGAAAAACAAGTATTGAAGCCGGTTCTGGAAAAAATCTTATTACCCATAAAACATGTTGAAGCATTGTTGCTTGCATGTACCCATTATCCGTTTATTGCTAAAGAAATTGCTGCAGTAATGTCTTCCGGTTGCAAACTAATTGACCCCATGGAAAAAGTAATGAAAGAATTACAGAAAAATGTTCTGCCATTTACAAAAAACGGAGAAGATCATTTCTTTACAACCGGAAATCCAAATATAATGCAACTGGCTGCATTAAACGGATTCAACGTTGACATTAAGACAATTAAACAGGTTTCTTTACCTACTTTAACCATGCTAAACCATTAGTAAATTCAACATGGTAGGAAACATAATTTTATCATAATAAAATGGTTTAGTTTCCGGTCGAAAATATATACATTTGTTTCTATTCTATAATCGTAACGATTAATTAATAAACCGTTTAAAATGAAAAACATACTTGTAGTAGGTGCAGGTGGACAGATTGGTTCAGAACTTGTACCTTTTTTGCGCAAGCAATACGGAGCAAACAATGTAATAGCTGCTGACATTGATGAAGATAAATGCAAAAAACTTTCTGAAGGCCCCTGGGAAAAATTAGATGCAACCGATGGAAATCGTTTTCTCGAAATTGTAAAAAAATACAAAGTCGACACGATTTACAACATGGTGGCGCTGTTATCGGCCACAGGAGAGAAAAACCCTGAACTTGCATGGAAAATAAACATGGGAGCACTGGAAAACAGCCTTAATATTGCAAAAGAACATAACTGCGCTGTATTTACTCCAAGCTCAATTGGAGCCTTTGGCCCTACCACACCAAAAGACAATACTCCCCAGGATACCATCATGCAACCCAACACCATTTATGGGGTATGCAAAGTATCGGGAGAACTTTTAAGTAATTACTATTATCAACGTTATGGTGTAGACACCCGTTCGGTACGGTTTCCCGGAATTATTTCCAATGTAACACTACCCGGCGGCGGCACTACCGATTATGCAGTTGAAATATATTACGAAGCCATAAAAAAACAACAATACACCTGCAACTTACAAAAAGGCACCTTCCTCGATATGATGTACATGCCCGATGCGGTAAAAGCATGTGTAGATCTGATGGAAGCCAATCCAGAAAAACTTATACACAGGAACTCTTTCAACATTTCGGCAATGAGTTTCGACCCCGAAATGATCGGTGACGAGATTAAAAAACATATTCCCGAGTTTAATATGGATTATAATATTGACAAGGTTAAGCAAACGATTGCAGATAGCTGGCCAAACTCAATGGATGATAATTGCGCCAGGGAAGAATGGGGATGGAACCCTCAGTTTAATCTGGCGGCAATGACCATAGACATGCTGGAAAAAATTGAGGAAAAACATCAAAATGGCCTCATTTAGTCTCAGCAAGAAAACTACCTGTTTTTGGGTGTGCCTGGTAATAAAACTTCAAGAACAAGGCTTGGTATTTTGAAAATCAAGGAGTTTACTTTCGTAATTGACTGTTTTCAAAATGGTCATAACGCAGTTATTGGAGTTTTCTTGCAGGCACTATTTAAAGAATAAATGAACAATTAGGGGATTAGCTCGTCGGTATAAAAAACAGGAAAAAATTATGTAAGTTTGTAGATATGTAATGGAATAAACTCTTTATGGATAAAATCAAACTTAAAGTACTGGGTATTTCTTATAGTCAAACACAAACCGGTGCTTATGCACTCATACTTGCTGAAGATAACGGAGAGCGGAGAATACCGATTATAATTGGTGGTTTTGAGGCCCAGGCAATTGCCATAGAACTCGAAGGACTGAAGCCACCAAGACCCCTGACGCACGATTTATTTGTAAATTTTGCAGATGCATACAATATAAATATTATTGATGTAACAATTAACCGGCTCGAAGAGGGTATATTTTACAGCGAAATTACATGTGACAATGGAAACAGCCGCATTAAAATTGATGCCCGCACAAGTGATAGTATTGCTTTAGCGCTGCGCTTCAAATGCCCGATTTACACAACGCCGGCGGTAATGGAAAAAGCAGGTATTGAATTGGAAAATGAAAAAACCGATGACCGTGAAGCTGGTGTAAGTAAAACCACCCTCTCACGTGAAGAACAGAAAGAGAAATACGCCCAAAAAACACTGGAAGACCTGAAAAAAATGCTCAATGAAGCTATAGAGAAAGAAAACTACGAACTGGCTTCTGAACTAAGAGATGAAATAAATCAAAGAGAGAAAGAATAATATTATCCTTTCTCTCTTTTCTTTTATCTGATTCTTATAAAAACTTCGATAACTTATATCTTACCAGCCTCTTCGGCTTTTTTAATTTCTTCGGGATTGTGCTTATATTTAAACAGAATCATAAATGCGATTGCCACTAATAGTGAATAGATTCCAAAAATCGCCCATATACTATCCCAGTCTTTAACTCCGTTCGCGGTATAAAGATCAATAATCCAACCACTAAAGTAAGCACCGATCATGGCCCCGAAACCATTGGCCATAATGATAAACAAACCCTGTGCACTTCCACGAATCTCTGGTTTTGCCTCTTTTTCAACAAATAAAGAACCTGAAATATTGAAAAAGTCAAATGCCATTCCATACACGATATTTGAAAGTATGATCAGTGCAAGGCCAATACCAACAGGACTACCGGCACTGAATAGCATGAAGCGTAAAACCCATGCAAACATACTCATCAACATCACTTTCTTGATACCAAAGCGCTTTAAAAAGAAAGGTATAGTAAGAATAAACAACACTTCAGACATTTGTGAGATAGACATAATTATACCGTTATTTTTAACGGCAAAAGTGTCTTTAAACTCCGTAAGGCTGCCAAAGTCATGAATAAAGGCTTCACCCCACATATTTGTAATCTGCAAAGCAGCACCGAGTAAAATCGAAAAAATAAAGAAAATTGCCATTTTACGCTCTTTAAACAGCACAAAGGCATCAAGACCCAATGCCTTGTAGAGCGAAAATTTTTCGCCGGTTTTCGCTGGTTTTTGGGTTTTGAATGTTAAAGAATACAAACCCAATATGAGGGAGAATGCAGCGGCAAAATATAACTGATTTTCGCTGACGCCCCAACCAAGGAAATCAACAATCCAAACAGCAATAATAAAACCTATTGTACCCCAAACACGTATGGGAGGAAATGCTTTCACTACATCAAACCGCTCACGCTTAAGTATCTCATATGAAATACTGTTATTAAGTGATATAGTAGGCATGTAGAGCATTAAATAAATGAGCATTACAGGATATAATGCACTGAAAGTTTGCTCCTGTGCAGCCAGAAATAACATTCCGGCACCCAAAATGTGCAATGCTCCAAAAACAGTGTTGGGCTTAATATAGCGGTCTGCCAAAATACCCATCAATGCAGGCATAAAAATAGCACCTATACCTACGGCCATAAAAATGGCGCCAATTTGCTCTCCGGTAAATCCCAGCGTACTGTTCAAATATTTTCCAAAAGAGAGTAACCAGGTACCCCACACAAAAAACTGAAGAAAGTTCAGAATTGTAAGTCTTATCTTTACGTTGCTCATAGTATAAAAAAATATTGACCTTTGTGAAAGTCTGTATTATTGCCAAAAACAAGACTTTTTTTGGTCATAGTTAAGTCGACAAATATTGTAAAAATATATGTAAGTAAGAACTGTAGAATAATAAAAAAAATACCCTGATGCATAACAATCTAAATACCTGACCGATACAAAAAAGATAAAACAGACTATGAACCACCAAATATTTGTTACTAGCATAAAAATTAATCACCTAAAAACACAAAGATTTCGTCTTCACAACAGGATATAACCTTTATAACTTATTGATAGATTTAATAAAACCTCATTTGATTTCTCGTACCAATTATTCGGATAAAACAGCAAAAATATGTAATTTGCGATTCGAGATTAAGTCGAATAGGGATACGCTTTTTTAATACAATGGCAGAATGAAATATCTTTTAGTTTTTCTGGCGGGATTGTGTGTGCTGCCATATTTAAATGCTCAAAAAAGTTATCGGTATAACTTTGACAGGTACACAAATGAACAAGGTTTATCGCAGGGGCAGGTTTTTGACATCAGCCAGGATAAGACCGGCCGGATATGGATTGCAACCTATTCAGGCGGCATAACAATTCTCGATGGGCAAAAAGAAACATACCTCTCTGTTAAAGACGGCATGCCCTCCTACTCCACAACCTCGCTCTTTCTTGACCAAAAAGAACGCATGTGGATCGGAACAGCCAATGGACCCTGCTATTACGACGGCTATTCTGTAAAAACACCAGTAATAAGCGAACCTGTCCAAAAACTATTTGTCTGGGATATTGCAGCAGACCAAAATGGTAAAATCTGGCTGGCAACCGATCAGGGAATTTGGCATATTAAAAACGATACGGTCTACGTTGCTGACCCAGCCATTATGCAATATCCGTTTTACAAAATATCCAAACAGCCAGAAAAAAATCAATTATGGTTCTGCTCTGGAATTGCTGGTCCAATGGTATTACAAAAAGACTCCCTCACAAAAGCTCAAATTTCTATTACAGATGATGTGCTCATCGAAGATCTGTTTTTCACATCTAAAGAACATGTTTTTGTGGCATCAACAATGGGCCTGTTCGACTGCAAAGTTGAAGGCACAAAGCTGGAGGTTCAATCAAGAAAAATTCACGACCACCATGCCATAACCATGGAAATTGATAAAGCAGGGCGCCTTTGGGTAGGTACAGATGAAGCCGGTTTATTTATTTTCGACGAAAACGGTAATATTAAAAACATTACAGCTTATCAAGGCATTGGCTTTAACCGTATTTACAAAATATTTAAAGATAGCCAGCAAAACATATGGATCGGTACAGATGGTGCAGGTGTATCGATATTCAAAGGATTTAATTTTGCTGAACTGCGCATCGAAGAACTCTACCAACCTTCATTCGTAATGGATGTGCATATTGACAAAGCAAAAAATATGTGGGTAGCAACTGAAGGTCAGGGATTAATAAAGATATCAGAAAACAAACATGAGCATTTCACAACAGATAATGGCCTGAGCAGCAACTTTACAAACGAAATTGTTTCTTCGGAAAATGGGGAGGTATATGTAGCAACAAATACTGGTATTACCGTTTTTAGAAATGGTAAAATAAATTATCTCAGAAAGCCGGCCCACCTGGTTACAAACCTGATAGAGTCACTCATGCTGGATGATAAAGGACAATTATGGGCAGGGACATTTGGCCAGGGCTTACAATGTGTCAATACCCAAAAATTGTTTTCTTCAGCAAATGGTTTAAGTTCAGACTACATTTGGGATATTCTGCAGGCAGACGATAAAAGAATTTTTGTAGCCACCGATCAGGGTGTAAATGTTATTAAAGACAATAAAGTAGTTGATACGATAAATAAAGAAGACGGGCTACTAAATGAACACATAAGCTCGCTTTTACAGGATCGATATGATAACTTTTGGTTTGCAGCTGAGGGTGGCCTGGCCTGGTATAATGATGATTTACTCAAGTATTACCCCATCTCTGAATTAGCAAACAGCCATATTTTTTATTCCATCGTAGAAGATAAATATGGCCGGATTTTATTGGGTACAGAAAATGGTATCGTTTTACTCAATACAGATAAAAACGGTGTAATTTACGGAACACACCAGTACTCAAGAAATACTGGCTTCTTTGGTATTGAATGCAACTCCAATGCCGTTACAAAAAATGAAAAAGGAGAAATATTTTGGGGAACAGTTAATGGCGTTACCAAACAAAATCCAACTAAAGAAATTCAAACCAAAATTGTAGCAGATCCATTTATTCGTTCAATTCAGCTTTCAGAAAACAAAGACCATTTGCACGGTTATGCCGACTCCGTGGCACCCTGGTTCAATTTACCAGTTAACCTACATTTACCCTACAGCAAAAAAAATGTAACCATTAACTACGGAGCTCCTGAATTTGTAAACCAGGATAATTTGCTCTACCGTTACAAACTAGAAGGTCTGGATGAAACCTGGTCAAAACCCGGTGAGCAGACACAGGTAAGTTACAATCACTTATCTTCGGGCACCTATACATTCCGTGTACAAACGTTACATAGCGATTTCATGGACAAACCTGCCGGTGAAAAAACCTACACTTTTACCATAGACACCCCCCTTTATCAAACATGGTGGTTCCGTATTATAATGAGCGTAACACTTGTAACCATTGTATTACTATTCTGGAACTATAGAATATATGCTTTACGAAAAAGAAAGACTACACTTCAAAAATTGGTGAGAGAGCGAACTATTCAGTTATCGAGGCAAAAGAACCAACTCGAAAAAGCAAACAAAGAAATACGGCAAAGTGCTCAGCTTAAAGAGCAATTTTTGGCCAATACCAGCCACGAAATGCGAACTCCGCTGAATGTTGTCATTGGCTACAGTAACCTTATGCTTAATGCCCGTTTGGACAAACAGCACAAACGCTATATGGAGAATATCCGTTCATCAGGCGAACATCTAAAAGTGATTATCAATGACTTGCTGGACCTTTCAAAAATAGAAGCCAATAAGCTTACATTAAACAACACATCTTTTAATTACAGGCGCATCATTATCAACACCTTCAATGTTTTTCGCATTGAGGCTGAAAACAAAGGACTTAAAGCCGAATTAAATATTCAACGACCGATACATAAAATTATTGGAGACCCAGTAAGGCTCACACAGATACTTTCGAATTTATTGCGTAATGCAGTAAAATTTACAGAAGAAGGTTTTATCGGAATAACTACAAAAGAGGAAAAAATTGATGAAAAAAACATTGTAGTCCACATACAAATTAAAGACAGTGGTATAGGCATTCCCGACAGCAAAATAAATCAGATATTTGAAAGTTTTACACAGGTAAAAGGAAACCTGACACGTAAATATGGTGGAACCGGACTGGGTCTGGCTATAGTAAAAAAATTAGTAGAACTCCATGATGGAGATATAAATGTTGATAGCAAAGAAAACAAGGGCACGGTTTTTAATGTATCACTACCATATCAGATATCAACAGAGAACGAGACACCCCTAATTGAAGATTATAAAATCAGATTTGAAAAGATACTGGAAAATACCCGTATCCTTATTGTTGATGACAATGAAATCAATCTTTCACTGGCAATTGAAACACTACAGAAATTCAATCACAGTCTCAATATAGAAGTAGCATACAATGGTAAAGAGGCAATTGATATCCTCTCAAAAAAAGATTTTGATTTAGTTATTATGGATATTCAAATGCCTGTGATGGATGGATATGAAGCTACGAAATTAATTCGAAACCGCGAAGACCATAAACGCGACATCCCGATTTTGGGAATGACCGCCCACGCAATGAAAGATGAGCGCACCCGCTGCCTTGATCTGGGCATGAATGAATACCTGTCTAAACCGTTTTCTCCAGCTGATTTGTTAAACAAAATCAAAAAAATACTCGATATCTCACCTTCACCCGAGGTAAAACTTAACATACCAACCAAAGAAGGAAACAATGGTTTTAAAACAATCGACATTAGAAAAATCAAAGCGATTGTTGGAGACTCAATGGAGAAGGAAATTAAATATTTAAAATTACTTCAAAAAAATGCTCCTGACTTTATTCAAAAAATAGACAGAGGCATCCAAAAAAACGATTTCCGGGTAATAAAAGTATCTGCCCACTCGCTGAAATCAACTTTTAGGTATTACGGTGCCGAAGATCTTATGAATTTAAGTAAACAGGTTGAGTTGCTGGCTGAACAAGCACATGACCAGCCAAAAATTGAGCGCCTGTTAAAGGAAATTCAGGAGAAATGGGCAAATGTAGAAAAAGAGTTGACGGCCTACTTTTCGAAACAGAACTAAGACCGACACATTACTCAAAAAAACGCCCCAGATTGGTTCTTACAGATATATGATTTGTTGCCCCTGCTAAATGATAGGAAGCTCGCGCATATTCAATGTGGAAACCTTTGATTAGCACAGATGCCCCGAGACTAAATCCAACCATTCCACCTTTATCGATCATCTTCATTGTACTACGGCGATAATAGTTGTAACCTACCCTGGCTGAAATTCTCTTTGATGGGATAAACTCTAAGGCAAAAATCAGGTGCCGCATAATTTTTTCGGCGTCTTTTCTAATATAATCTGTTTCTATCTCTTCTGGAGGAAGATTAGTGTTATTAGGTGTAACAGTGTTGTTGTTTGTCAACAATAAATCAAAATCATGCAGGTGATGTGCCACAACAGAAAAACGAAATGGGGCATGCTCCAACCCTTTTGCAACTCCAAACTGATAATCCTGGGGCAATGGCTCATCCTCACCCTCAACATATGGTTCAATTTGAGTACCAATATTTTTGGCCATTAGCGATACTGTAAGCTGCAAATCAGGGTTATGATAGGTAAGAGCAGCATCAAAAGCCGCTGCCAGGGCATCGTAGCGATCAATTTTAGAATAAATCCCCTTTACGCTTGCTCCCAAACGAAGGTTTTTCATCAATGGTTGCGACCATCCGATGATGAGCGCATAATCACCACCGTTGAATGTACCCATATCATTACCAAATTGGTCAATACGGTCCATCTCCCCATAATTCATATATTGCAACCCTGCGCCTACAAAACCCAGCTCTTTTAAGTCATACCCCCAGGCTATCATACCCATGTTTACGCCCGGATGTAAGTTTGTAAAATTGAGCCCAACCTGCTGATCCAATTTTGGTTTTAACAGTGCCGGATTATCAGCTATAAAATTAATACTGCTGTCAGCACTCACAATTGGTGCTCCTCCCAGAGAAGCAGAATATGCAGAGGTGGGGACTGTTAAAAAGCGATATACCGATGATAAATCAGATTGCCCGAATCCACTCAATACACTTAAAATAAAAAATAAAATCCCAAAAAATCGATTCATAATTACATGCAAAACTTGATGTTTTTACTGGGTTTTCCAGCAGCTGTTTGGTATAACGGTTAAAACTATAAAAAAGTATAGAATAAGAACAACTAACAAAGTTATAATTAAACTTCCTCACTTAAGCGCCTGAAAATATGATATACTACAGGACAAGTAAAAGTGTTTTTAAGTGATACATTTATACGTTTCTGAAATCTGGGTTGATGCGTATGAGGATAATCGCGGCATGCTCGAGGTCGTTTTTCATAAACCATACAAAAGTTATCATCCATTAAAAACGGACAGGGCATAGACTTAAACACGTAATCACCATCTTCATCTGTGCGGAGGTAAGTCGAAATGAACTCACTATCTTTCATTTTCAGGTGTTTGGCCAGTCTTCTGATATCTGTATCGATAATGCGCGGCCCCAGAGACCTGCAACAATTGCCGCAATCCAAACAGTCAATATCCTCAAAAAGCTCCTCGTCCAATTGCTGGACGATGTCATCAAGATGCCGGTTTTTTTGTTTGCGCAATCGTTTTGCTGTCGCCTTATGTTCCTCATAATGACTTTGGGCCAGCATTTTTAAACGTTCGGGCTTTATCAGACTGCTCATTAAGGTTTAATTATATTCCAATTCTAAGCCATCCATTTCCTTTAATGCATAGTAGAGCAGGTTTATGGAATCTAAAACATCTTGTTTGTGCACACTCTCAATAACCTGGTGGATATGGCGTGTAGGAATACTAATTGCTCCGGCAATGGCGCCTCCCTTTACCATTCGCTGTAAATTGCCGGTATCGGTTCCTCCACCTGCCAACATCTCTGTCTGATAAGTGATATTATGTTTTTTGGCCGTGTTTTTCAGAAACTCAATCATTCTTAGATCAGATATGACCGAAGCATCCATAATTTTAATGGCTGTACCTTTCCCTAATGCAGAAACCTGTTCCTGTGGCTGTGAGCCCGGGGTATCAAATGCAATAGTAGTATCCAAACCAATAGCTATATCGGGTTCAATAGCCTGGGCAGCCACCTGGGCACCACGTAAGCCAACCTCTTCCTGTACAGTAAAAACAGCATAGAGATCATACGCCGGAGTTTCAGATTTTAAAAGCTCAAGCACCTGCTCAAGTATATAAACCGAAACCCGGTTGTCAAGTGATTTGCCATTAAAACAATCGCCCATTTCAATTAATTCACGATCTCGCGTTATGGCATTGCCAGGTTCAACAATCTCTTTAACCTGCTCTGTATCCATCCCTGTATCGATAAAAAAATCAGATATTTCTACATTTTTTTTTCGCTCCTCAGGTTTCATAATATGCACGGGCTTACTGCCCATAACGCCTTTTATATCTTGTTTTCCATGCACTACCACACGTTGTGCAGTAAGGGTTTTGGGGTCGAAGCCTCCCACCGGATGGAAACGAATAAAACCATTATCGTCGATATGGCTCACCACAAATCCAATTTCATCCATATGAGCAGCAACAAGCACTTTTTTATCAGTTTTTCCTTTACGATAGACAACCAGGTTTCCCAGGCGGTCAACCCATAATTTGTCGGCATTTTGTGCTACTACATCTTTTACCAGATTTCTCACTTTATGCTCAAACCCCGATGCACCGGGTGTTTCACTAATTGCTTTTAAGCGTTCAAATTTATTTTCCTTTAGCATAGGTTTATATGATTTTTTCGCCATTTTTAAATTCACTGGCAGAAGATTTAATTATCATCCGCACGCCGTCAATTTGTTTTAGTTGGAATGGATCAAAAAATGACTCCACTCCTTCGGTCCGGATTAAAAATTTCACATCTGACCACTCCTCCAGCAAATGTAGTTGCTGCCCCCCCATGGGAACATCTTCAAACAGCTCTTTGTTTATGTTTTCTTGTGGTGGTGTAGCGTCAATTTTCTTACTATTCTCAATTAAATGTATAAACTGACCAGACTCCTCATCGGTCCAAACATATTTCTCAAAAGACACAAGTTGTTGTTCATATACTTTCTCAATTGGGTCAGGTGCACGATTTAAAATATCTTCATGACTCAATTGAACCCCGATAAGTTCAGCAATAATGTAGCACATCTTCCATGGTGGCAAGTCAGTTATGATACCATAGACATCGGGGAATTCTATATCTTCCTCCAAGTAAAAAACATTACCCATAGGAAATTATTTTTCGAGGTGTACCAGTGCTTCCCTGGCGGCATTTTGTTCCGCCTCCTTTTTAGATCGTCCCTTACCTATTCCAAGATCCTGTTCATCGAGTAAAACACGGGTTTCAAATTCCGGATTATGGGCATTTTCATTATTTACACAGGCGGTTTCAAAACGAACCGGATTTTTATGCTTTTGTGCCCATTCTATCAGGAGGCTTTTATAGTTTGTGTCGCGGCGTTTCATGTCATCCATATCTACAAGAGCCTCCAGAATACGGTTGATGATAAACTCACGGGTTTTTTTATATCCTTTATCGAGATAAACGGCACCAATAAATGCTTCAAAAAAATCGCCCAACACATGATTGGTTTGTTCTTTATCGAGTGAGCGGGTAAATAACAATTGATCCAGACCTGTACGCTCAGCGAGTTCGGTAAGAGTTTGTCCATTTACCAGCTTCGATCTGAATTTGGTTAAAAAACCTTCGTCTTTTTCAGGAAACCGGTTGTAAAGGTATTCTGCTACCACAGCTCCAAGAATGGCATCACCAAGAAATTCGAGTCGTTCATTATTAATGAGCTGCTTTTTGTAATAAAAAGAAGCTGACCTGTGAATACAGGCCAGCTTATAAAAAATTATCTTGCCCGGACGAAATCCGGTAACATTTTTAATAGATTTTTTGAACGATTTATCGTTATCAAAAGTAATTTGATGAGCAGTAAAATTAATTTTACTCCACACTACTCTGCTCTTTTAAATAAAATCGTAGCATTATGTCCACCAAATCCAAAGTTATTGGTCATGGCAATTTTGATTTCGCGTTTTCGTGCTTTATTAAACACAAAATCAAGCTTGTTGTCAATTTCTTCGTCTAACTCGTTCAAGTTAATTGTAGGTGGAATAATTTGCTTAGTTAAAGCATGGATTGTGGCCATACTTTCAAGAGCTCCTGCAGCTCCCAACAAATGCCCTGTCATAGATTTAGTAGAGTTAAGCGCTATTTTATAGGCATGCTCTCCAAATGCTTTAAGGACTGCTTTGGGTTCTGCGATATCACCCAAACCGGTTGATGTTCCATGCGTATTGATATGGTCAACATCTTCAGGTTTGATATTAGCATCATTCATGGCCATATGCATAACTTTTTTGGCACCTTCTCCTTCTGGTTCGGGGGCCGTCATGTGGTGAGCATCGGCATTAAGGCCTACACCAATAATCTCGGCATAGATTTTAGCACCCCTTTTCACGGCGTGATCATAATCTTCAAGAATCATTGCTGCACCACCTTCGGCCATAACAAAACCATCACGATCTTTGTCGAACGGTCTGGATGCGGTTTTAGGGTCATCATTACGTGTTGAGATGGCTTTCATCGAATTAAAACCACCCACACCTGCTTCATCAATTGCGGCTTCGGAACCACCTGCTACCATTACATCGGCAAATCCAAGTCGGATGTAATTTACTGCATCGATAATTGCATGCGTTGATGATGCACAAGCCGAAACAGTGGTAAAGTTTGGTCCGCGAAGACCATGCTTAATTGAAATGTGACCCGCTGCAATATTGGCAATCATTTTGGGAATGAAAAAAGGGCTGAACCTGGGTTGTCCATCGCCAGTGGCCCAGCTCCCAATTTCTTCTACAAAGGTTTGCAATCCACCAATACCAGCACCCCAAATTACTCCTGCCCGATCTCTGTCGGCTTCATTAAAAACTATGGCTGAATCCTTAATTGCTTCGTCAGCAGAAATCATCGCAAACTGAGAATAGAGGTCATGTTTACGTAATTCTTTTCTGTCGAAATAATTTTTAGGGTCATAGTTCTTAACTTCGCAGGCAAAATGGGTTTTAAAATTTGAAGCATCGAAACGAGTTATCGGAGCTGCTCCACTAACTCCATTCACCATGTTCTCCCAGGTCTCGGAAGTATTATTTCCGAGTGGGTTAATGGTTCCCATTCCGGTAACTACTACGCGTCTGATGTTCATTTTAGTTAATTTAGGGTAAGAATTAAGTCTTACTTGGTGTTGTCTTCGATGTATTTAATTGCGTCACCTACTGTTGCAATTTTTTCAGCTTGATCATCTGGAATAGCTAAATTGAATTCTTTTTCGAATTCCATGATCAATTCAACTGTGTCGAGTGAATCAGCTCCAAGGTCGTTTGTGAAACTTGCTTCAGCTGTTACTTCGCTCTCATCAACACCTAACTTGTCAACGATAATGCTATTTACACGAGATGCAATGTCTGACATAGCTTATAAAATTTAAGTTAATATTACCCTGCAAAGAAATGAAAATTGCTTTTAAATATAAAAATATTTAGCAAAAAAAAAGCGTTTTAGATGCCTACAAACTAGCTAAAGCGTTAAAATACAATGCTATTAAAGGTCGTTTTATATTAAATTATTTTTAATTCTTTAATCTTTTTTAGAAAAAAACCACTTTTGATTTGGAAAATGGATTTACTCGCCATATATTTGCAACCGCAAAACAATGCGGGGTAGAGCAGTTGGTAGCTCGTCGGGCTCATAACCCGGAGGTCGGAGGTTCGAGTCCTTCCCCCGCTACTAGAACAGAAGGCTGGAAAATATTCCGGCCTTTTTTTATGCGCAATGGCTATGTTTACTGTTTATGTCCTTTATGCACCCAAGTTTGATAAGATTTAATCGGATACTCTTCCGATTTTAAAACCAGAATCCTATTCCATAATAAAAAAGCAAAAAAGGGTTGGACTATTAGATACAGACCATGGGTGGTGGCTCATACTGAAGAATTCAGCAGCAAAAAGCAGGCAATAAAAAGAGAAAAACAACTTAAATCTGCTCAAGGCAGAAGATATATATGGAATGAACTAATTCCTAAAATATTGTAGCGAGCCGGGCTCATATCCGCCGATTGGCGGACGGAGGTTCGAGTTCCGCCAAAAGGGGCGGACAGGCCCTTCCCCCGCTACTAGAACAGAAGGCTGGAAAATATTCCGGCCTTTTTTTATGCGCAATGGCTATGTTTACTGTTTATGTCCTTTATGCACCCAAGTTTGATAAGATTTATATCGGATACTCTTCTGATCTCCAAACTAGATTCAATTATCATAATGAACTTGCTAAAAAAGGACGGGTGGTTAGGTTTCGGCCTTAGGTGGTTAAACTCCTTTCATTTTATATATTGTGGGCTCACGGCAAATTAGCAAGGATTAAAAATGTCTCGCAACCAAAAACCTCAAAAATCGAACAATCTAATAATCAATCTGTTAGATTGTTAGAATTCAAAAAAGAGAGAGACATTATGTACAGATTAGTTGGAATTTTAATAGCAGCAATTTTTTTGATTTCAGGATGTAATGACGACGATAGTAACGACGCTCAAAAGGCAACACTTTCTGTTCGTTTAACAGATGCGCCTGCAAATTATGAAGAGGTACTGATTGATGTTGAAGAAGTGAAGGTTCATGTTGGTGATGATACGGCCAATGATGAAAATTGGGTTTCAATGGAAAACGTATATAGCGGAACATACAACCTGCTAGACTTCACTAATGGTTTAGATACGCTGATAGCAGAAGATCAGTTGCCTGCAGGTACCATATCACAAATGCGTTTAGTGCTCGGTGATGGAAACCAGGTCAAAACTAATGGTACATACCATGACCTTACTATACCTTCGGGTCAGGAGTCCGGATTAAAATTTAATATTCATGCAGAATTAATTGAAGGTGTAACTTATAAATTGTGGATTGATTTTGACGCCGGACGTTCTGTCGTTGAAACAGGTAGCGGAGAGTTCCTACTCAAGCCAGTAATCAGAACTTATAATGAAGCTACCAGTGGTGCCATAGAAGGAGTTGTAATGCCAGCAGTAGCAAATTCTTATATTATGGCGATAACCACAGACGAAATTGACACGCTTGGCACATATGCAGATACAACAACAGGATACTTCATGTTTCAGGGAGTTGATGAAGGCACATATAACCTGGAATTGAAACCAAATGATGAATATTTGGACACCACATTAAACGATGTAAATGTAATGACAGGCCAGGTTACATACCTGGATACCATAAACCTGGAAAGAATTCAATAAATGTAGGTCCAAGTTCCAATAAATATATTTTAGGTGCAAGAGACTTCTTTTCGATACCGTAAAAGAAGTCTTTTTTTCATTCAAGCCAAAAACAACACACAAGCCCTTGATTCATCCTTTAGTTACAACAATCTTATGAGTATAGTTGGATTAAACAATAAATTGTTGTTATATTTGAGTGAATCGTGAAAATATGAGAATAATTCCCCGTAAATATTTCTATAACCCCCTTTTAATTGCAGCTGCGGCAATAATTATTTTCACTCCAGTATATTTTTTAACGGTTAAAAAATTCAATCTTGAACTTGTAAAAGCACAATCAACCAATAAAAAGATATATTATTTTGATATTGATTCAGATGGTGTCTCTGAAAAGATAGAATATTACGGCTATGTACTTTCGGATGAGTTTAAGCGGGCTACCGTTATTTTAAAATCGCAAAACAACAGTATCCAGGGAATTTGGAACCACAACGGACGGTTTCTGTTATATTCAGAACCAATTATAACTGACTATAATAATGATAGCCTAAAAGAGATCTTTACTTTTCACAGGCGAAAAGATTCCATTTTCTTAAATGGTATCAACCCATTAAAGAAAGACCGATTTTTTATACAGGACCGGTTCCTTGATAAAAGTCGTTTTGTAAACGGGACAGTAGATTTAAAGATATATGGAGTTGGAAGTAAAGACATAAACGGAGATAATTACAAAGAAATAATATTTAGCATCAATGCGGGTTTTTCCCTTCAACCCAGAAATCTTTACATATACGATATCAAAAACGATTCGCTACGCAAAAGTCCGGAGAGTTACAGCCATTTAACGGGTAATCATGCAATAAATATTGATATCAATAATGACGGGTTTGAGGAATATATATTACAAACACATGCCAGTTCAAATCTAACAGATCACGATGTAGCCTATCCTGACAACAGCAGCTACCTGATGGTACTTGATGATAGCTTAGATCTGCTTTTTGAACCATATGTGTTTCATTCGCCTTTATCCATTTTATACTCATATCCGATACTTATAAAAGATAGTATTCATTTCTTGAGCTATTTCCGTAGCAGTCAAAATCGTAGTAATGACAGTCTTTTTATTTTTAATGCCAAAGGAGAAAAAATTACCGGCAGAAGTTTAGAAGAAAAAGGAGCTTTAGTGAAATTTCCCACCTGCTTTACAGGACAAAGCAGGCACCCCGTCTTAAAAAAAACCAGCATATTACTCGATAATGGGCAACTGTTAACATTCGATAACAATCTTAAAATTACTGAAAGGCGAAATATACTTTACGATCCTGTAAATGTGATTTCTCCCATAAAGATTTCTATCAATAATAAACCCGGATACGGCATAGTGTCAGAAAATAAGGTCTCAATTACAGATGAAAAATTCAACCTACTTGGGCAAGTAGCTTTAGATAACACCAAAGGGCTGAAAAAAATTTTCTTAATGCAACGGGGAAAAACAAAAAGGCCACAATATTTCATTCAGGGTTCAGAGAAACAATACATCATAGATCTCTTTATTAACCCCTGGTATAAAAACTGGTGGTTAGTGCTATTACTTGCCTGGGTTACATTATCGTTTACAGTATATCTTATTAAAACGATCAACACCTTAATAAGAGAGTATAACATGTCAAAATTATTAACTGAGCGCGAGAACCATAAAACCCAGCTTGCAAGGGAATTACATGATGAACTTGGAAGCAGAATTACGGGATTGCGGCTTAAAATTGCCAGTTTACAACAAGATAAGTATCAAAACGACCTTGATGAGCTATCTGTGGACCTGCAAAAAACTCATGAAGAAGTTAGAAGCATCATATATAATCTTGCGCCGCCACATATCACACAAAACAACTTTTCAAACCTGATAAAACAACTAGCAGGTAATTACAAAACACTGAACTCATTTCAAATTACAGTTGAGTTTTTGCCAGATACAAACATATTTGACAACATTGATGACTTTAAACAAAAAGAACTTTACAGAGTAGTTCAGGAAGCTCTTAATAATGCAGCAAAACATTCAGGAGCAACGGAAATAATTGTGCAATTCATTAAAAGAGGTAGTGTTCTTGAACTTTTTATTGATGATAATGGTGTTGGGTTCGAAACAGAAAAGTCTCTTAATCGTATGAAAGGACAGGGCATTAAAAGTATGGAAACCCGCATAAAAATGCTCAAGGGACATTTTTATATTTACTCAGCTGAAAGGAAGGGCACAAGTATTGCTATACAGATTCCATTAAAAACACAGAAAAATGGCAGAAAAAAGCTTCTCAATTTTGTTAGTCGACGACCATGATATTATTACAGAGGGTATAAAATCTCAGATCAAAAATTTTTATGAGCATGCGAAAGTTTTTTCTGCCAACAATGAAACAGAAAGCCTCAAACTTCTGAAAAATGAAAAAATTGACATTGCCATAATAGATCTTTCTATTGACAACTTTCTGAGTGCACTTAAATTTCCACAACAAATTCTTGCAGATTTCCCAGCAATAAAAATCATTGTATTCAGTATGCATACTGATCATTCAATTATAAAGACACTTGCGGAGCAAGGCATATCGGGGTATGTTACTAAAACAGCCCCGGCGAATGAAATTATAAAAGCCCTTAAAAGTGTGCTTAATGGTGAAAAATACTTTTGTGCAGAAGCCCAAAAAGCAATTTTTACTGAGTTAAATTCTGATGAACCAAATTTGGTTTTTACCCACCGCGAAAAACAGGTGATTAAAATGATTGCACAGGGGAAAACAACAGCCGAAATGGCAAGAATTTTAAAAATTACCGTGAACACTGTAGAGTCGCACCGGAAAAACATTTACCATAAAACAGGCACCAGTAACATGGCCCAGTTGGTTAGAATTGCGCTTACTCATGGCATTGTGGAAATTTAATTACCCACCTGGACCCGGTCTATCAGCTAACCGTTGGTATTTGCAGAAGGACTGGCATTAATAAGTTTCTTAGTATACTCAGATGATGCATGCTCAAATATTTGATTAGCACTACCTGCTTCTTCAATTATGCCATCTTTCATTACAATAATCCGGTCAGACATATAATGAACAACCTCCAGGTCATGGGATATAAAAATATAACTCAACCCGAATTTCAGTTTCAGTGCATTTAATAAGTTTAAAATTTTAGCCTGTACCGAAACATCCAGGGCAGCCACAGCCTCATCAAGAATGAGTACGTCAGGGCCCGGTGCCAGGGCTTTGGCGATTGCGACACGCTGGCGCTGCCCGCCAGATAATTCGTGTGGATATCTTGATGCAAAACTTTCGGGAAGATCTACTTGCTGGAGTAGCTCATTAACCAATTTTAATCTTGAACTCCTGCCATTGCCTCTCCCATGAATTAACAAAATTTCTTTGAGCATAGCCCCTGTTTTCATTACCGGATTGAGACTGGAATAGGGATCCTGAAACACAAATTGCACTTTTTGTCGGAAATTCAGTGCTTTTTTTCTAGTGGTGAAATCAATAGATTCTCCCTCCAGAAAAAACTGCCCTGAATATGGGATCAATTGTAAAAGTGCTTTACTTAAAGAAGTTTTACCACAACCCGATTCACCCACTACACCAAGAGTTTCACCCTGCCTTAAATTAAAAGACACATCTGAAACTGCGCGGAAAGTGGGTTGATGTTTCTGTTCGTAAAGTACATCTATATTTTTTGCATCAACTAAGCTTTGCTCCTTCACAACTGGCCATTGCCGTTTTTCAAGCTTTGCTCCAGTTTCTGTACCAATATTTTCTATTATTGGCAATAAAAAATCCCTGTGCTCATAGGTGGGCCTGCAAGCCATTAATCCTTGAGTGTAGCTATGCTTCGGCGATGATGAAATGTTTTTATAATTGCCTTGCTCTACAATTTCACCTTCTTTCATAACCATTACGTAATCGGCAAAGTTGTTGAGTAGCGCCAAATCATGTGTAATGAACAAAACGGTAAGGTTAAATTCGGCCTGTAACTTTTTTAATAGCTCAATTATTTCATGTTGCACAGTTACATCAAGTGCTGTTGTGGCCTCATCGGCAATTAGCAGCGCCGGATTATTTATCAATGCCATTGCAATCATAACCCTTTGGCGCTGCCCCCCGGATAACTGAAACGGATAAGCATCAAAGATCCTTTTCGGATTGGGTAATAAAACCCTATGAAACATATCGATTACCCTGGTTTTTGCCTCTTTGTGATTTGCGCTATTATGCAAAACAAAAGCTTCCATTACCTGTCGCCCAACTTTCTGAGAAGGATTCAAACTCGACATAGGGTCCTGGAAAATCATTCCGGCAATATTGCCTCTAAAATCTTTAAGTTCTTTTCCTGATAGCGTATTAATATCCTGGGTCAAATCCTGCGTTTGATTGAAAGTAATCTTGCCACCTACATTCAGTGATTTTGGCAAAAGTTGCATTAATGACAAAGCAGTTAAAGACTTACCACTGCCCGACTCACCAACCAACCCGGTAACAGAGCCGGGCTTTAATTCAAAACCAATGCTCTTTACCAGTTGCTTGCCAGTAGATACAACAGAAATGCTTAATTCATCAACTTTCACCATACTTATTGCGTTAAATGTGTAGTTGGAATTACACCAAAAAGTAATTTTTTTGCAATGTAAAATTAATAATCTTTTAAAAGCAAGGTTTTGAAGCGTGAAAAAATAACACAAGCTGAAGCTTTAATAGAGGAACTAAAAAAATTGCTACTCCAAATCACATGGGGTGATAAGCGATATGCATACAATAGCCAAAAGCTTGTGCTGCCCTGGCTGCATGAAGATTACCAGTACAGCATAAAAAAGCTCAACCTTTCCAGAGATAAAGAAGATTATTATCTGGAAAAAATTGAGCGTATTATAGGTGAATATGCCGAGTTCTATTAAACCCGTTAAATCTTACGTATTCTTTTCATGATCATTTCCACACTATCTTCGATACCGTGCTTTGAAGTATCAATTTCTATCTCCGGATTTTCAGGTGCTTCGTAAGGGTCATCGATACCTGTAAATTGGGTAATTTCACCTTTTCTGGCTTTCTTATATAAACCTTTAACGTCTCTTTCTTCGCAAACTTCCAGCGGAGTGCTCACATAAACCTCAACAAAATTTTGACACTGACTGCGTACAAAATCTCTGGATTCACGATATGGAGAAATAAATGATGCAATTACAGTAACTCCGTTTTCCTCTAATTTGGAGGCGAGAAACCCCACACGTCTGACGTGCCGGTTACGCTCTTCCTTACTAAATCCGGTTTTTGGAAAAATATTGCGAATAATATCGCCATCGAGCTGCTCAACTTTGAAATTCTGCGATTTCATCTTTTTGTATAATGCTTCGGCCAGGGTCGATTTTCCACTACCCGATAAACCAGTAAACCAAATTACCTTGGGTGTATACTCTTTACGTCCATAGTTTAATTTGTTCCAAATCCGCTCATGGGCGTAGAAAAACATTAATTTGAGTGTAGCCTCAAAAGCACCCACATATGCGGCAAAATCCCACCGCCTGGTAAAAATATATACAAGAGCTGCTGTGGTAAACGTTGCAACTATTCGCCATGAAAGGGCTTTCACTACTGAACGGGTTCTCGATTCTCGTATCATTTTATTTCTTTTTTCAATCCGACAAAACTAATAAATAAATAGGCAACTTGGAAACAGCCCCTTAAAAAGTTTATGAAATCACCAATACGTTATATTAAAAACAGAATTTGGACAATATTACGATTCAAAAACATTTCAAAAAAAAATTGCGGCACAAATTGTGTGCAATCAAGTTTAATAATTCTATTTAAATATACTCAATGAAACGATTTGTTACTTTAATAGTGCTGTTGGCAACTTTTCAATTGGCTTTCGCACAAACCAACAGCAGTTTAGCTTATGGCACAGACACTACGCTTGAATTCACAACCTGGAACATAGAACATTTCCCTAAAAATGGTGAAACTACAATTAGCTACACAGCCCAGGTTATAGAAATGATGGACCTTGATATGCTAGCACTACAAGAAATTGAAGATGAGGGTGCATTCAATGATCTTTTAAATGAATTACCCGGTTATGAAGGTTTCTGGACAGGATACTATTACTCCGGCATGGCATATCTTTATAAACCAGATATTATTACTGTTGAAAACACCTACAAAATACTCACATCATACGACCGTGAATTACCCAGAGCCCCTTTTGTTGCAGAAATAACAGTTGGTAGCGAGCAATTCATTATAATGAACAATCATTACAAATGTTGTGGTGATGGGTACCTCGATCAAAGTGACTCCTGGGACGAGGAGACGCGAAGGTATGGTGCTTCTGTGCTTATTAAAAACTATATCGATAATAATTTTGCCAACGATCAGGTAATTTTTTTAGGCGATTTAAACGATGAGCTCACAGATAACACATCCAATAACGTATTTCAACCCTTTATTGATGCAAGTGCAGCGTATATGTTTGCTGATATGTCGATTACGGAATTACCATCCAGCGATTGGTCCTATCCAACCTGGCCTTCGCATCTTGACCACATTATGGTTACAAATGAAATATTTGAAGATTTCGTTAATGGAACACCAGATATTGCATGCCTGAAACCCGATGATGAAATTGCCGGAGGATGGTCAGTTTATGAAGACAATATCTCCGATCACAGACCGGTTGCTTTACGTATCAGGATGCCACAAAACGTAACCTCAATTAGTAATAACGGTACAAGTAATAAATTGAATATTTACCCCAACCCTGCAAACAAAGTACTTAACATAAGCATTGCAAATAATCAAACAGGCCAAATCTTGTTATTTAACTCAATTGGGAAATTACAAACAACAATACAGGTTAATGCGCATTCTAACAATTACAGAATTGAAACAGAAAAATTCACACCGGGCTTGTATTTCATAAAATGGCAAAATGCAAAGGGGCTTACCATAACTCAAAAAGTAATTATAAAGCACTAAGCATATTTTATCAGGTAATAAAAACCGGGATTGAAAAAAGTCCTGGTTTTATATTATCAAAAACTCCATTGTAAGCGTCAGGCATAGACAATTCAGGAATTGCTTCAATCGCAAAACCTTGATTATAATTTACCTTGATAAAAAAAAGCCGGCTCCCGCCGGCTCATATATTGTTTTGTTATATGCTGTTTATTCGGGGAAGTAACCTTTCATAATGCCTCGTTTCGAATTTTTAATAAACATTATTACTTCATCTCTTTCTTTACTGGCTGGCATTTCTGCTTCTACAAATTTAACAGCCTCCGTATTATTCATGCCCTTGAGAAAGATAATGCGATATATATCCTGGATTTCCTGAATTTTCTCATTTGAAAATTTTCTGCGTCGCAAGCCAATAGAGTTAACACCTGCATAAGATATTGGGTGTCGGGCTGCTTTAACAAATGGTGGAACATCCTTACCGATTAACGATCCACCTGAAACCATTACATGTGACCCGATATGACAAAACTGGTGCACGGCACTCATTCCTCCAATAATGGCAAAGTCATCAATTTCCACTTCGCCTGCTAATTGGGTAGAATTCGCTATTATAATGTTGTTGCCAAGAATACAATCATGCGCAATATGCATATAGGCCATCAAAAGGTTATTGTTACCCATGACTGTTTTTCCTTTTGCGCTTGTTCCTCTGTTTATCGTAACACACTCCCTGATTGTATTATTATCGCCTATTTCAACTGTTGTTTTTTCGCCCTGAAATTTTAGGTCCTGGGGTATGGCGCTGATTACTGCTCCGGGAAAAATCTGATTATTCTTTCCAATTCGGGCGCCATTCATAATGGTTACATTGGGACCAATCCATGTGCCATCTCCTATTTCAACATCTGCTTCAATTGTTGTAAAGGGAGAAATAATTACATCTTTACCTATTTTTGCTTCAGGATGTATATTTGCCAGGTTTGTACTCATGTATATAAAGGTTATTTGTTTTTCACTTTACTTATTTGTGCCATCAGCTCTGCTTCCATTACCATAGTATCACCAACCCATGCTTTTCCTTTCATATGTGCCAGGCCTCGACGTATTGGTGTAACAAGATCAAGCTCAAAAACAATTGTATCGCCTGGCACAACCATTTTTTTAAATTTCACCCCGTCAATTTTAAGGAAATAAGTTAAATAGTTTTCCGGATCTTCGACGGTATTCAATACAAGTATCCCTCCTACCTGGGCCATAGCTTCAATTTGCAGCACTCCGGGCATTACTGGTGATCCCGGAAAATGTCCAATAAAAAATGGTTCATTCATTGTGACATTTTTGACGCCTTTTACACGTTCCTGGTCAAGATGGATGATTTTATCCACCAGCAAAAACGGGGGGCGGTGCGGTAATGTCTCCTGAATTCGGACCACATCGTAAACAGGTGCTTTTGTGGGATCGTACTCTGGAGCATTTGATTTTTTGCGGTTCTTTTTGATATTCTGACGAATCTTTTTAGCTACTTCTGTATTAGCGAAATGTCCGGGGCGCCTTGCCACAACTTTTCCTTTAATTGGTTTCCCTATGAGCATAAAATCACCGATAAGATCCAGCAACTTATGCCGGGCAGGTTCATTCGGATAATGCAACTCAAGATTATTCAGATATCCCTCTTTTACCTCAATGCTAGGCTTATTAAATAAGCCAGCCAAACGATCTACATCTTTCTGTGGCACTTCATGTTCAACCACAACAATGGCATTGTCGAGGCTTCCTCCACGAATCAGGTTATTTGTAAATAAAAATTCTAATTCATGCCAAAAAGCAAATGTTCGCGCTTTGGAAATATCTTCTACAAAATTATCAAGGTTGGGTAAGCTTGCATATTGATGACCAAGTACCTTAGAGTCGTAATCGATCATTACATCCACGCTAAAATGGTCATCAGGATAAATACTGATTTCTATTCCCTTTTCGGGTACAGAAAAATCAATTTTTTCCTTTATCTCGTAATATTGGCGATCCTCGTCAAGCTCCTTATTTCCAATCTCTTCAAACTTTTTAGCAAAAAATACAGAACTTCCATCCATTATGGGTATTTCATCTGCATTAATTTCAATTAAGGCGTTATCGATATGCAATCCGCGCAAGGCCGCCATAAGATGCTCGATTGTATGTATCGTAACATCATCCTTCCGTATGGTGGTCCCTCTTGAAGTATCAACTACATATTCTGCTAATGCAGGAATACGGTTTTCTTTATCTATATCTGTACGAGTAAAAACTATCCCA
>NZ_DATFKB010000034.1:0-15372 GCF_035268865.1 Salinivirga sp.
CTTTCCTGCACAGTAAACAGGGAAGTTCATGGAGATTTTGACAGCTCAAAACAGAAGTCGAAAACAGTGGCTGAGGGAAAAGATTTGTATCTGTTTTGGAATCAACTACAGGTCCACAATATCGAAAATGAAGTGGATGTGGAAAATTATGAAAAAATTGTCAGGCGTCGTTTCTTCGATGCTGCTATTTACGTGGGATCGCTTGGAATTTTCTCATTCTATTCAGTAGAGATTAAAGCACCTGTCAAAGAAAAATCAGGCAGATAAAGTCCCCTTTTCGTTTCTTTTTTCATTTTTGAGCAAAAGTAGCAGTTTCTGCTGAATTTTATTGTTACAATAGGCTAACCCATTTTTTATGGCGCGAGATATTTTGCTCCAACAGCTTTCAGGTTTTCTTAATCAATATGTCTCCCTTACTGACGTTGAATTTGAAATGCTTGTTGAGGTTGCAGATTTCAGAAATATAAAAAAAAGACAACTATTGGTTGATTCTTTACACGCAGCAAAAGAAATGGCTTTCTTTGCTAAGGGCTGTTTTCGGTTTTTTCATTACCTTGAAGATGGAACTGAAGTTACAAGTGATTTTTATTTTGCACCTGGCTTTGTTACATCATTCACCAGTTTTGTGTCTGGCAAGCCCACCAACGTAAATGTACAGGCTATGACAGATATGGAGGTATTAAGCATTGAAAGAAAGCAACTTTTACGTTTGTATGATGATTCGCATAATATTGAACGTGTAGGTAGAATTCTGACGGAGCAATTTGCAATGAATTCAGAACTACATCTTTTCAGTCTTCTTAATTATCCTGCAGAGCGCCGCTACTTAGAGCTTTTTGAGCAACATCCGGAATATATAAACCAAATACCGTTAAAATATTTAGCATCGTATCTGGGAATCAAACAGGAGACGCTTAGTCGCATTCGTAAAAAATTATTACGTAAATAATTTTTTTTTTGACTTATGTCAAGAGATATTTGTGTTTAAACTTTTTGCTTTGTCATTGAATTCGATGCAGGTAGATTTTTCTAAATCTATTTAAAGCTTAATTCAAACTTTTCTAAAAATTTTATATTCTAAAAGTTAGAAATCAAAAATTAGCCTATCATGAACATATTAATCATTAACGGACATCCTGACAAAGAGAGTTTATGTAATGCAATGGCTCAGCATTATTACAACGGTGCAAGAGAAGTAGGAGTGGAGGTAGAATTACTGCACCTTCGAGATCTTAACTTTAAAACCAACCTCGAGTTTGGTTATCGCATTGAAACTCCTCTCGAGCCTGATTTGGTAAATGCTCAACAATTAATTGAAGAGGCTTCTCATATTGTTTTGATCTATCCGGTGTGGTGGCAAACTTACCCAGCTTTGCTAAAGGGATTTATCGATCGTGTTTTTTTACCCGGCTTTGCTTTTAAGTATCGTCAGGGCTCGCTGTTTTGGGATAAATACCTGAAAGGTAAATCGGCCCGTATTATTGCTACGATGGATACGCCTAATTTAATCTCAAAACTGATTTATAAAAAACCGGGGATCAATTCACTCAAAAAAGGTATATTGAATTTTTGCGGTATCAAACCAGTTAAGGTAACCACTTTTTCGCCTGTTAAAATGGCTAAAGTTGAAAAGATTAATGACTGGTTAAATAGAGTACAGACCATAGGCAGGCAGGAAGCCTCAAAGCTGAAGAAGTAAATGTTTCGTTCCGGTTAGTGTTATTTTTCAAACTTATTTGGTTGTAACTGATCTATATAAGTTTCGATATGATAATGATTGCTATTCAGACATTTTTAAGTAATTTTAATGCAAATAATTAGCTTTAGATCATGAAGTATACTGTTGCTATCGAAATTAATTTGCCGAGAGAAGAGGTTGTTGAATTATTTATGAATCCGGCTAACTATCCGAAATGGATGGAAGGGCTCGATACTTATGAAGTATTAGAGGGGGAACCTGGAAAGGATGGTGCCCGGTCGCGGTATTTTTTCAAAACTGGCAAACGGGAAATTACAATGATCGAAACTATACTAAAGAATGATTTACCTGAGCGTTTAGAAGTGAACTACAAGGCTAAAGGTGTTTATAATAATGTGATTAGTCAATTTGAGGTTATTGATACCAATTCTACTCGTTATATTTCTAACCAGGAGTTCAGGTTTAAAGGATTTATGAAAATGCTTGGCTGGTTTATGCCCGTTGCATTCAAAAAACAAACTTATGAGAACCTCGAAGCTTTTAAAAAGTTTGTAGAATCAGACACTGAAAATTAGGTATAACTAGGGATTTGTCTCCTTGATTCTTTATGTACTAGTGAGATGACTCTGGCGTTATATTCTGACCCCAAGCAGCAAAATATCATCAATTTGTGCAATATCTCCTTTCCAGTGTATTATGGATTTTTGAATGATTTTCTTCTGCTCACCCATATCATACATTTGCGAGTCGAATATTACCTGTTTAAGTCTTTTAGTTAAAAACTTCTTATTTCGCGATCCTCCGAACTGGTCTACTATACCATCTGAGAATAAATAAAAAGAATCGCCTTTGTTTATTTCGTAGGTATATTCATTAAAGTTCGCCATTGTATTCCCTGCAATAGCACTGGTAATTGGTATTTTGTCTCCTTTTTGTTGTATGAACTTACCATTCTGGAACAGGAACAAAGGCCTGAGAGCACCGGCAAAAGTGAGTGTGTCTTTCGCTTTATCTAACACTACAAGAGCCACATCCATACCATCGTTGGTTTGGTTATCGGGGTCGGTATTTTTAAGTGATATTTTGAGTTTTCGGTTCAGTTGTTTCAGTACTTCGGCCGGCCTTGTTTCATTATTCTGGATAATGATGTTATTGAGTAAATAAGTGCCAATTATAGACATAAATGCACCAGGTACACCATGGCCGGTACAATCTACAACAACATAAATATACTTGTCTTCGATGCGGTGAAACCAATAAAAATCTCCGCTTACTATGTCGCGTGGGATGAAAAGGACAAAACTTTCAGGGAAAAAGCGTGTCATGCTTTTTTCCTTGGGCAAAATAGCAGACTGTATGCGTTGTGCATAGTTTAAGCTGTCTGTAATTTCTCTTTGTTGCAGTTCTACCTCTTTCCGGCGTTTAACAGCCAGGTTTTTTTGTTTTTCAAAATCTTCCTGTTGATCTATAATTTTCTTTTCGTAGTTTTTTAGCCTTGAAATGTCGGTGTCTATAGCTACTATGTATTTCAGGTTACCTTCTTCAATAATTGGTGTCAGCGTGGTCTGGAACCAGGTTTCTTTATTCTTCATTGAAACGGGTGTTTCGTAAGTAATAGATTCCCGCTTGTTGGATATGCGATCTACGACTGCCCTTATTTCGGGGTATGAGCTGATGTCACGAATATCGATTTGCTTATTGCTCTGCTGATAGGCTTTAAATGACATGCCTAATTGGCTGGAGAACGATTCATTAAACCACAACAATTTTCCGTCCGGATTAAAAATGTAAATTACATTTTCGGTGTTTGATGCGGCAAGATTAAGCTTTTCAAGTTCAGTATTTTGGTTTTCTAAAATCTCTTTTTGTGTTTGAAGCTCCTCTTTCTGCGATTCAAGTTCTTCTTTTTGTAACTCAAGTTGCTCTGTTTGTGTTGTCAATTCTTCGTTTTGCTGATTAATCTCTGCGGTTTTCTCTTTCACTAAATCACTTAGTTTCCGGTTAAATTCTGAGGCTCTGACCCGTAAAAGTTGGAACCGCTCTATTGCACCGAGTATGAAAATACCAATATGTAATAAGAATCCAATTTTAAGGGCATTTAACGTAAGAAAATTATTTGGAACTACACCTGTTTTGTGGAGTATATCAATAATAAAGGCTGCTAATAACAAACCCATTGAACCAAGGATCGACAGTACTGTAATTTTACTAAAGTTTTGTAACTTTAATACCGGCTTTACAATAATCAGAATGCCTATAATTACATAGGCGGCACTTATATAAAAAAGTATTTTATATGGTAAGAGTCCTGAGGCAACTATAAGTATAAGCAAGGCAGATGTCAGATGTAGCGCTTTTGTCGAATTCTTTCTGGGAAACGATACAGTGAGATCTCTGAAGTATTTATATAGAAACTGCTCAAGCATAGGAATTAGTAAAGGTAGCATAATGAGCACTAACCTGAATTGTAAATCATAGTTTTCAATTATGCTTAAGCGCATAGCAAACCCGTCACGTAAGCCGAAAAAGATAAGAACAAGCAGGGTATAGATAAGTAAAAGTCTGAAAAAACGGTCTCTTGAACTTAAGTTGACCAATAGAATTATGAGGAAAAGAAACAACAATATACCATAAAAACCACCAAGTTGAAATGTATGCTTCAACTCGTTTTGTAATATGTTATTGAATTGATCTATTTTAATGGGTAATATGGCTGGTGTGCCTTCTCCTTTTACGTGTAATAGAAATTGTCTTTTTGAGTGCGGAGCTGCTGCAATATTGTAAATATAAGCATGTGAGCTGGGCGTTTGTTTTATTTTGTAAGCACTTACGCCTTTTATTTCGAAAAGTGTAATATTTTTTAATAATCCGTAATCAACCACAAGCCTGCCATTATATTCCTTCTCACTGCTGTTTTTAATATCTACCACCAACCAGTACTCATTTGTACTGAGTCCAAAATTTAGGTTGAAAGTTTCTAGCGGGGTGAAGCGTGAAGGAAATTGCCTGAAGATATCATCTGGCTGATAGATGTGCATACTGTCTTCCAGCAACCATAATTCAACTGTTTCAGATGCCTTTGTGGTTTGTAGTCCACATAAGATCAGGCATCCTGCAATTAACAAGTTTTTGAGTTTGGTCATGGATTATTTTTATTACCGGGCAATTTCTATTACAAATCTAAAAAACTTTCGGTGTATGGCCTACAAAACAATCCACAAAGAATCAATAAAAAAATCTGAGATACATCAGTTTAAAAAGTGATGCATCTCAGAATTTGGTTTTATTGCTTTGATTTAAAGTTTTTTATCCCTGTTTCCAGAAAATCTATAAATGCTTCAACATCTAAATTATAAGCGCGCGGCTCTGTAAGCATTTCCTCATCATGGTCAAGAAGTACGTAGTAAGGTTGTGCATTTACATTGAACCTAGATATCTGGAAATCTGCGTATTTTTTTCCTATGGTATTTTTTAGTTTACCGTCATATTCGCTTGTATACCAATCTTCTTCAGGGAGTTTTTTCTTGTCGTCTACATAAAGGGCGATAATGACATACTTGTCTCTTAATATTTTCTGAACCCTTGGATCGGACCAAACGTTGGCCTCCATTTCCCGACAATTTACGCATCCATGTCCGGTAAAGTCAATGAAAACGGGCTTATTCTGGGCTTTGGCACATGCCATGCCCTGTTCGTAATCAAAATATCCTTCCAGTCCGTGTGGCAACTCAAGGAAGTCGGCGTATTTAGGGTCTTCGCAAGCTTCTGAATTTGTGCCACTCATTTGAAACATATCGTTTTGTTGGTTCTGCCCATTGGTGTTTTGGGCAGATCCTGCATAGAGTTTCACATTATCTCTTACCACCCTCTGTACATCGAAATCATGTGTTTTCATTGGTGGAAGATACCCTGACAATCCTTTAAGCGGTGCTCCCCACAAACCAGGAATCATGTACACCACAAATGTAAATGTCACAATAACGAGTAGTAGTCTTGGTACACTAATATGCTTTACTTCAGAGTCATGTGCAAATCTGATTTTTCCAAGCAGGTAGAATCCCATAAGGGTGAATATCACAATCCAAAGTGCGATGTAAATGTCGCGGTCCAACAGCCCCCAGTGATATGTCATGTCTGCCACAGATAAAAACTTCAGACCAAGAGCTAATTCAATAAATCCAAGTATTACCTTAACAGAATTGAGCCATCCCCCAGATTTTGGCATATTGCTCAGCAGCCTTGGGAAAAATGCGAAAAAACCAAATGGTAATGCAAATGCCAGTGCAAAGCCAAGCATTCCTGTAATGGGCTTAAGTACCTGACCGCCTGCAGATTCTACCAATATTGTTCCTACAATAGGTGCAGTACATGAGAATGATACCAATACAAGTGTAAGTGCCATAAAAAAAGCACCGCCTACGCCACCTTTATCCGCTTGTTTGTCAGACTTATTTACCATCCAGCTGGGTAATGTAAGTTCAAACATTCCGAAGAATGAGGCTGCAAAGAACCAAAATATTACAAAAAACAATATGTTGGGCAGCCAATGTGTACTAAGCCAATTGGCAAATGAGGGTCCCAGGGTTATGGCTACGATAGTACCTATTATGGTGTATATTCCAATTATGGAAATACCAAACACGGTGGCCTGGAATTTTGACTTTGCTTTATTGTCTCCGGAGTGCATAAAAAAGCTCACTGTCATGGGTATCATTGGAAATACGCATGGCGTAAGAATTGCCAGTAGTCCACCAACAAATGCCAAAAGGAAAAAACCAATTAAGGACGAATTATCCTTTTCTGCTGGAGCGGCAGCTCCCTGAGCTATATCTTCTGTAAATGTATATTCATGCGTTTCTTCAGTAGGAGGTAAGCATTGTTCATCATCACACACCATGAATTCTACACTGACTTTAACGGTATCTTCAGGTTCACTGATTTCTACAACTTGCGAAAAGACCGCTTCATTGGCATAATAACGTGTCATAACTCCCGCCAATTCATCCATCTCCTCCAATACTTCAGATTTTCTCTGAATTGAATCAATTAACTCGACACCATCAGTGGTTTTAAAAGTAAATACAGTAGGTAGCGAAATGTTACCTTCAGGTAAAGTTAAATCATAAAGGTGCCAGTTCTTTTCAATTTCAGCTTTAAAAATCAGCTCATACTTATTTTTTTCGAGCTCTTTTTTGCTGAAACTCCATTTTACAGGTTCAAGAACCTGCGCATGAATTGTTAGAGGGAGTAGAAATACCGCAAGGAGTAATAATTTACCAATTTTTCGTCGCATAGCTAAATATTTTCAAATTTACATGATTGAATATAATGATAAAACAGGAACTGTCCCATCAAAAACCATGCAATTAAAGATTCAGCATATTGCCTTTGCGATCAAAAAAGTTGTATTCCAGGAATGTATATGATTGGTCGGCTTTTATAGTCACTTTTTTATTGTATTTCAATCTCCATTTTAATCTCCTGTTTATGAGCCCCTTGGTAAGGTATGACTGTAAAAATGGATGGACTCTAAGCTCTATACGACCCTTGGGTTTTTTTAGTTTTCCGTAACGTATTTTATCCTGAATTTCGTCTACAATAAGAACAGGTGGTTGAATTTCTCCTGTGCCTTTGCAGGTTGGACAAGTTTCTATGGTGCTGATGTTGGTCTCTGGCCTCACCCTTTGCCGGGTAATTTGCATTAAACCAAACTTGCTTAGCGGCAGAATGTGATGTTTTGCCCTGTCTTTGGACATCTCCTGTTTCATGAAATCAAGCAATTTTTGCTTGTTTTCATTTTTTTGCATATCAATGAAATCAACTACTACGATTCCCCCCATATCCCTCAGTCTAAGCTGGCGGGCTATTTCTTCCGCAGCAACCATATTCACATCAATAGCATTTTCTTCCTGGTTTGTCGCATCTTTATTCCGGTTTCCGGAATTTACATCTATAGAATGGAGTGCTTCGGTGTGCTCAATAACCAGGTATGCCCCTTTTTTCATGGGTACAGTGCGTCCAAAATAGGTTTTAATCTGTTTTGTTACACTGTGATGCTCGAAAATGTTGGTTTTTCCTGAGTAAAGCTTTACTATTTTTTGCTGGTCAGGTGATATGTCTCCTATATAGTTCTTGATTTCATTGTAAACATTTGCGTCATTTACGTAAATGTGGTTAAATGAATCATTCAGTATATCGCGCAATATAGCTGTTGTGCGGCTTACCTCGCCAAGTACCAGCTTTGGCGGACGTGCTTTACGAAGTTTGAAAATAGATTTTTCCCACTTATCAACCAACTCTCTTAGTTCAGCATCTAACTCTGCCACACGCTGGTTCTCAGCCATTGTACGAACTATTACTCCATAGTTTTTTGGTCTGATTGACGTAAGTAGGTTTTTAAGCCGATCTTTTTCCTCTTTATTACTGATTTTTTGAGAAATGGATACCTTATCTGAAAAAGGCATTAAGACCAAATTACGGCCTGCAATTGATATTTCACTTGTAAGTCGTGGGCCCTTGGTTGATATGGGCTCTTTGGCTATTTGTACTACAATTTGTTGCCCTCCTTTAAGTACATCGCCAATTTTACCGTTTTTATCAATATCTTTTTCGCGCTTAAATCGACTTAATGGAGGTAGAGGTTTCGACTGAAGTGCTATTTGCAGATACTTGGCCAATGACCTGAATTGGGGGCCTAAATCCAGATAATGAAGAAATGCATCGCGTTTATGACCGACATCTACAAAGGCTGCATTGAGACCGGGCATTATCTTTTTTACCCGGGCAAGATAAAGATCGCCAACCGAAAAACGGCTATTGGCAGATTCTTTACTCAGTTCAACCAGTTTTTTGTCTTCTAAAAGCGCAATAGAAATTTCACTATGCGATACATCTACAACTAATTCCTTGGTACTCACAAGACCTGTGTTTAAGAAATTTGGTGAAAACTAAGAACCTAAAGAACAGGTGTCCTTTAGGTTCCGGTAGTCTAACAATATTGGAATAAATTATTTCCTCTTCTTGTGCCTGTTTTTTCTAAGACGTTTTTTACGCTTGTGCGTAGACATCTTATGTCTCTTTTTCTTTTTTCCACTTGGCATAATTCCTGCTTTTTTTTATTTTACCTTCACATTTTCTTTCACCTTCGTTACAAAGCTTTTCGATGGTTTAAACGACGGAATATAGTGTTCTGGAATTATAATCGTCGTTTGTTTCGAAATATTACGTGCAGTTTTTTGTGCACGTTTCTTTACGATAAAGCTGCCAAAGCCTCTTAAGTATACGTTATTGCCCTTCTCTAGAGAACTTTTAACAGTTTCCATCATCGCTTCAACCGTCTTTTGAACGGTTACTTTTTCAATCCCGGTGTTTTTTGAGATTTCGTTTACAATATCTGCTTTCGTCATTGCTAAAACGTTTTTATTATCAATTAATTACTAGTTCAAAATCAAACGGACTGCAAATATATACTTTTCATTTCAAAATAAGAAAGATACCCAATTTATTTTTCTGGTTTTTTAAAAAAAAATAATTCCAGTATTTAAATATAGTATTGTTTTATAGCTTTTTATCAATGTAATTGTATTGCTTTAGGGTTTTTATTTGTTGTTTTAAGTCCCTGAATGGTTGGTTTTTAATAATGGTGTTTGATTTTGCTCTTTAAGGGCTCAATGCAAGCTATTCTCATCGAAAACCAATCTATTTATATTATTTTTGTGCGATGGAAAACATTACCCGGTTACTTTTAATATGGTATAAACAAAATAAAAGAACACTACCTTGGCGGCTTACTGATGACCCCTATAAAATATGGTTGTCAGAGATTATTCTACAGCAAACCAGAGTTGATCAGGGCATAAGCTATTATCATAAATTGATTGATCAGTATCCACAAATTTATGACCTCGCATCTGCAAGCCAGGACGATATATTAAAGTTATGGCAGGGGCTGGGGTATTATACCAGGGCCAGGAATCTGCACAAAGCAGCTAAGCTTATAGTGGATGAACGCAAAGGACAATTTCCTGACAACTATAAAGATTTACTTAAAATACCGGGAATTGGGCCTTATACCGCTGCAGCAATTGCTTCTATTGCTTTTAATGAGTGTATTCCTGCCATAGATGGTAACGTCAAAAGGGTTGTTAGCAGGCTATTAGCTATACACGAGCCGGTTGACCATCCCCGTACTATTAAGACAATTAATGAAATTGCAAATGATTTAATTGATCCCAATGAGCCCGGGGAGTTTAATCAGGCTATGATGGAACTTGGCGCAAAAATCTGTCTCCCCGGAAAACCGAAATGTAGTGAGTGTCCTGTGTCTGGCCGGTGCGAAGCCTTGCGTAAAAATATTCAAACAGAAGTTCCATTAAAGAAGCGAAAAGTAAAAAAGCGTACTCGACGGTTTTACTATTTTGTATTAATTAAAGATAATTTTACAAATTTGCAGCAAAGAGGACCCAATGATATATGGGAGGGATTATACGAATTTCCGATGATCGAGCATTCAGAAGATATCTCAAGTAATGAAATTTTGGCGTTAGCGGATAAAAAATTTGGTGTGAATGTTAATATGGTTAAAGAGATGCATATCAATCCGGTAGAAAAGCATATTTTGACCCATCAAACCATTTTTGCAACCTTTATAAGGCTCGTGTTATCGGAGCAGCCCGATAAGCTCAGCTTAAATATTAACAAAAGTACATTACAGGAATATCCTGTTTCAAGATTAACTGAAATTTATTTGAATAAGGAAAAAAAATTACTATAACTTTGTATGAACTTTTTTTTATAATAACAAAAACACAGTATTATGTCAGTAAACAAAGTAATTCTTGTGGGGAATGTAGGAAAAGACCCCGAAGTAAAGCATTTAGAAAATGACCTCTCGCTCGCACGTTTCCCTTTAGCCACATCAGAGCGTTTTAAGAACAAACAGGGCGAACGCACCGAAAGAACAGAATGGCACAACGTTGTAGTGTGGCGTGGTTTGGCTAAAGTCGTAGAAGATTATGTTAAAAAGGGATCACAGCTATATATAGAGGGCAGAATTCAAACACGCAAATATCAGGATCGCGATGGTAATGACCGTTATTCTACTGAGATTGTAGCTGATAACATGCAGATGCTAGACCGTAAGGGTTCAGCAGATAATAGTAATCAGGGAAAAGCAGCATCAAGTGCAGCACAAGAACCTGCGCCATCACCCGATTACAACAGTCAACCAGACGAGGAAGATCTCCCGTTCTAGTTGACCTTTAGGTAGAATTATAAACTAAAATTCATTTAGGAGTTGGAAGCAGAACCGTATTCGACGATTTTAAGTTTTCAAGTAACGTTTTTTCCATTGACCACTGAAACCATTGTTGGTTTGGTGATCTTAGTGATATTAATAGCAGCTTCAGCCCTGATTTCCGGGTCTGAAGTTGCTTTTTTTTCTTTGAAACCCAATAACATTAAAAAGCTACGGCATAGTAACAGCCGAATATCTAAAGTAATTATCAAACTTATCGGACAGCCTAAAAGATTGCTAGGTACCATTTTGGTTTCTAATAATTTTGTGAATGTAGGAATAGTAATACTCTCGTCCTATCTTACATTATCTATTGTCGATTTCTCAATGGACCCAATTTGGGGATTTATTATTCAGGTTATTCTAATTACATTTCTCTTACTGCTATTTGGTGAAATTATACCTAAAATATATGCCACGCATAACTATCTTGGGTTCGCCAGGTTTATGTCATTGCCTCTGTTTTTCTTGAGTAAGGTATTTGCACCCATTAGTCAGTTCCTTATTTATTCTACCTCGGTTGTAGATAAAAAAGTTAGGAAAAAACAGGATATCTCTATTGATGATCTCAGCAATGCGCTAGAGCTGACGCAAGAAGATCTGGACGAAGAAAAAGAGATGCTGCAGGGTATCGTTGATTTTACAAGTACAGAGGTGCGTGAAATAATGAAACCGAGGGTTGATGTAATTGCTGTCGATATTAAATCAAACTACCAATCCATGCTGAACCAAATTATGGATTCCGGGTACTCCAGGATTCCTGTTTTTCAGCGTACTTTCGATGATGTAAAAGGCGTGCTCTACATTAAGGATTTACTTCCCCATTTGGAAAAAACAGCCAATTTTAGCTGGCAAAGTCTCGTGCGACCACCATATTTTGTTCCTGAAAATAAAAAGATTAATGATCTGCTTGGAGAGTTGCAGGAGAAAAAAATTCACCTGGCCATTGTAGTAGATGAATATGGAGGAACAAGTGGCATCGTTACCCTTGAAGATATTTTGGAAGAGATTGTAGGCGATATCTCTGATGAATTTGATGAACAGCGGAGCGATTTCGTTAAGGTTAATACAAAAACCTATCTCTTCGAAGGTAAAACATCACTTAACGATTTCTGTAAAGTTATAGATTACCAGGGTGATGTTTTTCAAGACTCTAATGCAGATACACTTGCCGGTTTTATACTAGAGCAATCTGAAGAAATTCCTCATGTATACGAAAAATTCGATTATGAACGTTTTACTTTGCAGATTGAAGCAGCCGATCATCGTAGAATAAAAAAAGTAAAAGTAATTATACATGAGCAAAATGATGAAGCGTAGTTCCGTTGTACTATTTATACTGATTATTTCATTTTTTATCACTAGTTGTGGAGGTGATTATATCCCCAAACCCAAAGGATATATTCGTTTTGATTTGCCCGAGCATGAATACAAAACATTGAAGGATTCCTGCCCCTATAGTTTCGAAATCGGCCAATATAGCTTAATAGAGCAGGTAAACCCTGACGAACCTTGTTGGAAAAACATATTTATTAAACCATGCAGAGGCAGAATTCATTTGAGCTATAAACCAGTAAATGGTAATTTGAAACAACTGCTTGAGGATGCACATTCAATGGTTTATGGCCATACAGTTAAGGCTGATGCTATTGAGGAACAGGTCTTTATGAATCCGGCCAGGAATGTTTATGGTGTGCTGTACGATATAAAAGGCGATGCAGCTTCAAACATACAATTTATTGCTACCGATTCAACAAATCACTATCTTCGTGGAGCACTTTACTTCAGAGCAGCACCAAATGAAGATTCACTGGCACCTCTGGTAAAGTTTGCAAGAAAAGATATTGAGCACCTAATTGAAACTTTGCGCTGGGAGTAATGCCTTTCGATAAACAAATATGGCTTGATTCTGATACTGCAATTCAACTTTGGGAATTGAGAGAGTCTCCCGTTGATTTACTCCCCTGGCTGGAGATTACATCAAATGAAAAACATGAATTGGAACATTTGCGCAATGAAAAGCGACAAACAGAATATTTAGCAACCAGAATATTATTACGCAAAGTCTTTCCGGAGGCCAATATTCGTTATAATAACAATAGGGCGCCTTTCCTTCACAATGAAGATACTTACATATCCATTGCACATTCTAAAAAATACGTATGCTTAATGCATAGCAAGCACCCTTGCGGGGTGGATATCGAAACCGTTGAATCAAAAGCTTTGCGCATTGCAAGTCGGTTTCTTGGTGAGTCTGAATTAAAGTATATCTCAGATGAGCAACCTGCCAGGGATGCTACTTTGCTATGGAGTGCAAAAGAGAGTTTATATAAGCTGCTGAAAAAGGATGGTATTGAGTTTTCGAAACAACTCATAATACAGGGTATAGCAATTAACGGGCAGCGAAGAATAGAGGCTTCCATTATAACAGAAAAAGCTTATACAAATCATGAATTGATGTATGAGTTTATTGATGATCAGATTCTGACCTGGGTTATTGACAAGAAAAATGAATGTAATGCACACAGGTAATTTAACGCTTGATGATAGAAAACTTGCCATACTCGTTGACCCTGATAAGGTTGATGAGCAGCGGATCCACCAATTATTCAGTGCACCCGGCATTGAGGAGGTGAATTATATTTTAGTGGGTGGTAGCTTATTGTTTAACAATCTTGAACATACGCTGGAGCTAATTCGTAAGCAAACTAAATTACCATTGATTCTTTTTCCGGGTAGTGCTTTTCAAATAAGCTCAAACGCAGATGCCATAATGCTTTTGAATCTGATTTCAGGGCGCAACCCCGATTTTTTAATAGGCCATCATGTGGTTGCAGCACCAATGCTCAAAAAATGTAACCTCCCTGTTTTGTCAACAGGATATATGTTATTCGACTGCGGCAAACCAACCTCTGTGCAATATATGAGTAATACAGCTCCATTACCTGACCATAAACCCGATTTGGCTGTTGCTACGGCCCTGGCCGGAGAAATGATAGGTATGCGACAACTTTACCTGGAAGCAGGTAGTGGTGCAGAACATCCCGTACCAGATAATATTATTAAGCAGGTAACCGATGCAGTGCAAATTCCTGTTATTGTTGGTGGTGGAGTACGTACAGCTCAACAAGCACGTACAATATGGAACGCTGGTGCAAATATGCTGGTCGTTGGTAATGGTATTGAGCGCAACCCGGGCTTTATAGCTGATCTGGTAAAGACAAGGAATGAACTCTCCTTATCTTCCTAGCAATTCTTCAATCACATTTCCTGTGCTTCCGTTTGGTGGCGCAATTTCCAGAAATTCTGAAAGTGTTACTGCTATATCGCTGGTTTTTATGTCGCGGTATAGTGTCAATCGTGGCATTTTCCATCCATACCAAATAAGTGGTACATGTACATCGTAATTGTAACCGGAGTTTTGTAAAACTTTTTTGTCTGTTTGCTCTATCCAGCCGGGCTCAAGATTAATAATTACATCGCCCGAGCGTTGCATGTGATAACTGTTTTGCATTTGGTAGTTAATACCCTCCATAAAACTGCTTTTTTGTAACACAGATGTCGGCATGGCATCGGCAATGCCAGAAAACTGTATTAAAAACCGTGCAATTCTTTCCTGCATTTCGTGCAGGTTTTCTTTGGCATCTTCTATAAGCTGATGGTTAAGGTAGATTTGCTTACTACTGTAGTTTTGAATCCACTCACCTTTTCCATAAACTACGTTCAGATATGCTTTTAGCACAGCTGTCATTTTTTTATGGTCGAACTCACCTGCAGGAATACCGTTTTTTTTGAGGTATTTTGGTGTATAGCCTGTGCCTCTGTCTGCAGTAAGTAGAAATAGCACATGCTCGTTACCTATTTCTGCCTCGAGAAATGATAAGAAATGCGCAATATCTCTGTCGAGGCGTTGATAAGTATCGGCTATTTCGTCTGACATAGGTCCGTTTTTCTGATTGATATAGCCGGGAGCATTGAAACCTACAACGAGCACATCTGTATGATTGTCTTTTCCGAGGGAATCATTTACAATCGCTGATATAGCAAAATCTTTGGTTAATTTATTACCAAATGGTGTGCGCTTTAGTACACGGTAATTATTGGTAAGGTTTTTTAGGTTTACCAAATCATGCATAAAGCCTTTTAATGTAAATCTGCCTGAATCTTCTACTTCTTTTTCTGGTTGCAATGGCATCCATTTACGATCCAGGTATACATCGGCCAGTTTTTTAGCGTTAAATTGTTTAACCCACGTGGGTAGGCTATCCCGGTAATATGTGGATGTTATCCAGTTTCCGCTTCCATGGTCGAACCAAAAAGCGTCGTCTGCTGTATGCCCGCCTGCCAAAGCCGCCACATCACCATCCAGGGCAATGGA
>NZ_DATFKB010000035.1:0-15488 GCF_035268865.1 Salinivirga sp.
GCAGGACAGGTCCTCATTTATTATGGAAGAGTCTACCCCAATATATCCGGATACATTGGTTTGGATCAGTGATTTTTCATACTCTTACAACGAACCAATGGCCAATTCTTACTTTTATCATCCTACATATGATAATTATCCTGTTGTTGGCGTAAATTGGATTCAAGCCAAAGCTTTTGCCGTCTGGAGAACGAATATACTTAATGCGGCACAATCACGCAGAGGTGAGCCTAGTGTCCAGGATTATCAACTGCCAACTGAAGCCCAATGGGAAAGAGCCGCCAGAGGAGGTTTAGATCTTGTTCCATATCCATGGGGAGGATACTATACCAGAGATGGAGAGGGTTGCTTCCTTGCAAACTTCAAACCACTGCGCGGTGATTATACAGAAGATGGAGCACTCCGCACCCACGAAGTAGCTGCCTATAACCCTAATGATTTTGGACTATATGATATGGCTGGTAATGTTGCAGAATGGACTCGTAACGCCTTTGACGAATCGGCCTACACATTTACTCACGATATGGATCCGGAATATGAATACAGAGCCTTGGATAGTGATCCGCCAGTGTTAAAACGTAAAGTAGTAAGAGGTGGTTCATGGAAAGATATTGGATATTATTTGCAAAACGGAACACGTGCCTACGAATATCAGGATACAGCAAAATCATACATCGGTTTTAGATGTGTGCGCTCATATATGGGTAGTGGTCAAGACGCCCCTAGTTCTAATGTTTACTAAATTTTAGGTTATGACATTATCGGAATTTGTTGAAAGTAAAACGTATAAGACAATAATGAAATATGTATACGGCTGGGGCGCATCTATAGTGCTAGCCGGTGCATTATTCAAAATCCAGCACTACCCTGGCGCAGGCGCTATGCTTGTAGCAGGTATGAGTACTGAGGTTTTGATTTTCTTCTTGTCTGCTTTCGAGCCTTTACATGAAGAACCGGACTGGACACTGGTTTATCCTGAATTGGCTGGAATGACTAATGATCTGGACGATGATTTGCCCCGTCAGGATTATGGTATCCAACGTGATAGCAGATTGTTTAATGTTTCAGAAGCACCACCAGCTCCTACACAAGCTGCACCCGCACAGCAAGCTACTGCTCCTCAAGGGAGTGGCGAAGCACAGCCGCAGGGTGGAGTTCCGGCAGGAGGAGGCTACCCGCCTGCAGGTGGACAAAGAACATATGCGCTTGAGCGATTTGATGAGCTACTTGAAAAAGCAGAACTCGGGCCGGACCTCTTTGTTAAAATGGGTGAAGGAATACAAAGGCTTTCAAATACTGCAGAAGACCTGAATAAAATGCAGGATGTTGTTGCTGCCAATGAAAATTATGCTGCGAATATGAATAATGCATCAGAATCAGCACGTCAGCTATCTGAAACATTTAATTCATCAAGTGATGTGGTTCAAAGCTCTAGCAGCTCAATGAGTGAAGCTTCATTGAAAGCTGCCGAGAAAATGGAACAAACAGGTGATGATTTATCCAGTGCAGCAAAAGAAAGTGCTGAAACTATTAAGCATTCCTTTACGGAGGCCTCGAAAAACAGTGCAGCAAAAATTGAGCAATCATTTGATGGCTTCTCTGATGCTGCTAAATCGAGCTCCGAAAATCTTGCCCAAAATGCCGAGAAAGCTGGCCAGCATTTATTAAATGCAGCTAATGAGACAGGTAGTGTATTGAGTCAAAGCTACCAGCAGCTCATTTCTGAGATGGAATCCAGTATGCAAAACCTGAAATCAGGAAATCAGTCCTATATTGAACAGATAGATGTTCAAAATAAACATCTTACTGCCTTAAATTCAATATATGAACTGCAAATGCAAAATCTGAATCAACAGAATGAGCAATCTCAGGAGCTTTATAGTAAAGCTAATCAGGCAATAGAAAACATGAGTGCTGCAGTTGGTGACACTCAAAAATATAAAGAAGAATTGAATAAATTAAATGATAATCTTGCCGCATTGAATAATGTTTATGGTAATATGTTATCATCATTCAATCTTAACGTAAACGAATAAGCTTATTGTATTATGGCAGGTGGCAAAGAAACTCCCCGGCAGAAGATGATAGGAATGATGTATTTATTCCTCACGGCAATGCTTGCACTGAATGTTTCAAAGGAAGTTTTGCACTCTTTTGTACTTGTAAACGATAGCCTTTCCGCAACAGTAGATAATTTTACTGAAAAAAATAAAAGTATTTATGATGATTTCGAGAAACAAGCCTCAATGAACGAGGAAAAGGTTGGTAAGTGGAGAGATCTCGCCAATCAGGTTAAGGCAAAGTCTAATGAAATCAATGAATACATAAAAGAGTTGAAAGTTGAGGTAGTACAGGCTGCTGATGGAGATGATGCTCCAGCTATCACTGAAGATGGTGATATCATTGCCGAAAAAATAGAAGCAAAAGACAATCTTGACGTTGGTGGTGAAGTTATGGTCGTCAAAGGTCGAGGACCCGTCCTTAAAGAGAAAATTATTAAGTTTCGTGAGTTTTTGCTCGAAAACACAGATCCGAGCCATACTTTTATTAGAAAGTCTATTAATAAGAATTTAAATACCGATGATCCGCCGGCAGAAGAAGGTGCTCAGGTTTCCTGGACTTCTCACCATTTTTCCCATATGCCGCTTGCTGCCGTATTAACTATGTTAACCAAAACACAGTCAGATATTCGTAATGCCGAAGCAGACATTTTACGTTACTTTTACGGGCAAATAAGTGCTCAGGATTTTAAGTTTAATGATCTTGAACCAGTTGTGCTGCCTACAAAGAGTAATTATGTGCTTAAAGGTACTGAATATGAGGCCGAGGTATTTATTGCCGCTCAGGATACTACCCAAAAACCCAGTATTTATATCGGCGATTACCAGCAGAATGAAGATGGAAAATACAGTATGGTTGGAAGCTATGATTCGCTTGAAATAAAAAATGGGCGCGGAATTTATAAGACAAGAACAAATACCAGAGGGGACAAAGAATGGGGTGGTCTTATAGCTATGCGGGCCCCGGATGGTTCAATACAGCAGTTCCCCTTTGAGGCACAATATAAAGTAGAAGTTCCCACAGCTATTATTAGTGCAAGTGCAAACCGGGTTTTCTATTATGGGGTTGCGAATCCTTTGGAAGTTTCAGTTCCTGGTCTGCGGAAAGATCAATTAAAGCCGACAGCTACTAACGCACGAATTGTATCCCATAGGGGTGGTTATGCTGTGAAACCAAGTAAAAAGGGTGGAAAAATTAAGGTGAGCCTTTATGCTGATATCGATAACCAGAGAAAATTGATAGGTAGTAGTACCTTTAGTGTGAAGCAAATTCCACCACCAACTCCTGTATTGCAGCCCATTAACGTTAAATTTGGAGATATTGCAAAAGGAGAGCTGGGCTTTGCAGACCGTGTTGATGCCAAACTTGAAGGCTTTATAATGGAAGATATTAATTATAAAGTTATAAGTTTTACAGTCAGCACTACAGATGAAGGATTTACGGTTGATGAAGAAATCAACGGAGCACGTTTTAATCAAGCTGTAACACAGATGATTCAGAAAGCCAGTCGTAATCAGAAAATTACTTTTGAAGATATTAAAGCTGAAGGACCTGATGGTATTAAGGAGTTGAGTCCCATGGTCTTCACTATTAAATAATATGAAAATAGTTAAAGAAAATTAAAAATTAAACGATAAACACATGAAAAAATTAGTGCTTTTCTCATTTACATTTGCCTTGTTATTTTCTTTATTGCCTACAAATGAGGCAAAAGCACAGGTTCTTGACGGTATTTATGAGAAAGAACATGTGCCTAGCAGACGTCCTGTTCCATATGCACAATTGCGCGAAGCCGACGTGATGTGGAAAAAACGCGTATGGCGCTGTATCGATTTACGTCAAAAAATGAATTTCCATTTTTATTATCCGATCAATCGTATCAATGAGCGTATGAACCTTACAAACCTACTGGTTTATGGACAAACCCATGAAGGAGTTGTATTATATGATGCTGATGAAAACGATCGTTTCACAACAATTCTTACCACCTCTGAAATCGAAGGAAAATTTGATGCAGGGACACAAGAGCGTAAGATTGTGCAGGATGATGGAACCGAGATAGTTAAAGAGTTTTATCAGCCAATTAATTATGCAGAGGTAAAACAAATTTGGCTAAAAGAGGAGTGGTTTTTTGACAGGCAACGCTCCAAAATGGAAGTACGCATCCTGGGAATCATGCCTATACGTTTCACCGAGGATCCAAATACAGGCGAACTGCAAAAAATACGTTTATTTTGGGCATATTTCCCTGCCGTAAGGCCAATTTTAGCCAATCATGAGGTATTTAATCGTTTTAATGATGCAAAACGACGTACGTACGATGATATTTTCTTCAAAAGATTTTTTGATAGCTATATTGTGAAAGAATCGAATGTATATGAAGATAGGCGTATTGCAGAATACCGTGATGGCCGCATGGCATTGTGGGAAGCACAAAAAATTAAAAAAGAGATGTTTAATTATGAGCAGGATCTCTGGTCATATTAGAATATATCAAAGCTTAAAAAAGGCCCTGTACGGGCCTTTTTTTATATATTTTCCTCTCCTTTTTTAAACTTAATATCATTTACAATTTCCCGAATCTTATCTTCCTCAGACCGTTTACATATTAATAAAGAATCATAAGTCTCGGCAACCACATAATCTTCTAAACCCTGAATGGCTGTAATTTTATTATCTGTGGTAGTTATCAGTGTGTTGTGTGTGTCGTATGTGAGTATGTTTTGATGATTTGTGACGTTGTGATCATCGTTTTTTTCTTTATTATCGAAAAGATTGCTCCACGTGCCCAGGTCCGACCAGCCAAAATCTGCACAATATACATATACATTTTCGGCCTTTTCCATTATTCCGTAGTCAATCGATATGTTTTTGCACCCGGAATAAATTCTGCTAATAAAATTTTCCTCTTCCTTAGTATTATATACTTCCCTGTTCTCAGCAAAAAGCTCTTGTATTTCAGGTAGGTGGAGTTCAAAAGCGTATGTAATATCTTTTAATTTCCACATGTAAATACCGGCATTCCAGAAAAATTCGCCACTCTCAATAAAGAACTTAGCCAACTCCTTATCAGGTTTTTCTGTGAAATTTTTAACTTTTGCTATTCCTTCGTTTTGTGACGTATCTTCAATTTGAATATAACCATAATTCGTTTCCGCTCTGGAGGGATTTATGCCAATTGATAGTAACGCATCTTCCTTTTCAATAAAGTCTATTCCGTCATTAATTACTTTAACAAATTTCTCTTCATTTAGAATCAGATGGTCAGCCGGGGTTACAATAATTGAGGCTTCCGGATTGATAGCTCTAATTCGCTCATTGGCAAAAGCAATACATGGTGCTGTGTTGCGTCTTGTGGGTTCAACAAGGGTCTGACTATCATTAATCTCTGGAATTTGTTCTTGAACAAGGTTTTTGAATAGAAAGCCGGTGACAATAAATATGTTTTCTTTGGGGCAAACTTTTGCCATTCTGTTGTATGTCATCTGGAGTAGCGTAGAACCCGTGTCTAACAAGTCGATAAATTGTTTGGGGCGATTTTGTCTGCTTAATGGCCAGAATCGTCTGTCAATACCTCCTGCCATAATTACGCAAAAAAGATTATTATTCATTGTCTTTTTTATTTTTCGTGCTACTTTTTACATCCTCCAACTCTTCTTCTTTCATGAATGTTTTCATTAGGAGAATTGTCCAGCCCGTGTTTCTGTTATACCCAAGCCTTTGCATTCTTATTTGTTTTTTCTCGAAATAAATTTTCATAAAAATACTACGGTAGGTATTATTGCCGGTGCCTTCCCAGGCTTCTAGCCCATTAACATTTTCCACTATATCAAAAGGCTTTCGAATCATATTGAATCTATGATCATAACTTACCAGGCAGCTGTTTCCTGCCGAATCAAGAATGATTTGAAGTGCCAGAATGCCTTTAAGTCTTTGGATGTGTTTTTTTTCAGCCCCATTCATAATGTCCATGATCAGTAAACTATCCCCTTTTGTATATTCTAATGTTATGGATTTGTCTTCGAGCTGAAATTGGGGCGAGCAATTCTCGAGTTTGTTTTTGTACATCTTTTGCGCCTGGATTGCAGTGCCCGATAATACAATTAGAAAAACCAGTAAAGCCTTCATTGATTATTTATTTTCTATAAAAACAAAGATAATGTTTTCTGAAAGCTAATGCAATTTTCACTTAGTCAAAGGGCTGATTACTCCTTTCAACCTGCACCAACTGTATATTAGGATAACGAGCTTTTTTAGATTAAGTAAAAATTACTGTTATTTTTATATCTCTACATATTTCGAAACCCGCATATTTAAATCGGTTTGGTTGCATATAGTATATTAATATCCAAATATCCGTTTTTTAGATTCGCTTTTACGCAGTATATTTGATATAACAAAAATATTACAGAAAATCTTATTGAAATTTCATGCTTGTATTTTTAAAAATTGAAAATTGAATTAAAGCAGTTATCCAATGAAAAAACTAATCCATATTTTATTCATTGTTCTAGTACCGCAAATAATAATTGCGGTATTAATCTACAACTATCAGAATATTAAGAATGAAGGTAACCTTGAAGAATTGCAAGAAGCATATGCACAGGTTCCTCAGTCATCAGTAGATCATGCTGAGTTTGCTGTTTTGCAGCAAGATTTTGAAACTCCACATGAAGTAACTGAGGCATGTTTGTCATGTCATACTGAGCGGGGGCAGGAGTTACTTAAAAGTTCACATTTTAATTGGGAAAGAGAGACGTTTATACCCGGCAGAGGTGTTGTTTATCTGGGTAAAAATAATTTGATCAATAACTTTTGTACTGGTATAGCCGGAAGTGAACAGACATGTACGCGTTGCCATGCTGGATTTGGGTACTATGATACAACGTATAATTTTCATAATGAAAAGAATGTAGATTGCCTGGTATGTCATGATAATAGTGGGATCTATAAAAAAGCCAAGGGTAGCGCAGGATATCCGGCAATGGGAGAAAATGCTCCAGATTATGGTGCTATAGCCCACCATATTGGCAGGCCAAACAAGCAAAATTGCGGTGTGTGCCATTTTTACAGTGCTGGCGGAAATAATGTAAAGCACGGGCAACTTGAAAAGGCCTTATTAAATACAACAAAAGATGTGGATGTACATATGGCTCAAAATGGTCTTGACATGGAATGTGTGGACTGTCACAGTGCTGAGAATCATGTAATGAAAGGTCGTTATTATGGTATTTCATCCAGGGATTATAACCGGGCAACCTGCGAGCAATGTCACAATGACCGACCACACGAAGACGACATTATAAATGAGCATACTATTAAAGTAGCTTGCCAGACCTGTCATATACCTGAATATGCCAAGGTAAATGCAACTAAAATGTATTGGGATTGGTCTACAGCTTGCGATTTAAAAGATGGTAATCCATACTATGAACTCGATTCAATGGGCAATAAAGCCTATCTTTCAATTAAGGGTAGTTTTACATGGAAACGAAATGTAAAACCCGATTATAAGTTCTTTAACGGAACAGCAGATCATTATTTATTAACCGATGTCGTTGATACTTTCCCTGTACAAATCAATACACTTTTTGGTTCTTATGACGACAGAGAATCGAAAATTTGGCCGGTGAAAATTCACCGGGGCAAACAACCTTATGATCCCCAGCAAAAACGTATACTGCAGGCTAAACTGTGGGATCCTGAACCGGGAAATGGTGCTTTGTGGGTCGATTTTGACTGGGATGCTTCGCTTAAAGCAGGTATGGAATACATTGGCCTGCCATATAGCGGTGAATACGAATTTGTTGAGACAGAAATGTATCTTCCATTGAACCACATGGTATCGCCTGCCACCAAATCGGTTTCATGTGCAGAATGCCATAACCGTGATAATAGCCGTATGGCAGGGCTGAGTGGTTTCTATATGCCCGGAAGAGACCGAAATAACATGCTCGATTTAATCGGATGGATACTGGTACTGGGTTCCCTGGCAGGGGTAATTGTGCATGGAGGAATTCGAATTGCAATAAATAGAAAACAAAATCATTAGGCAATAACCTGAAAGGCATAAAAAATGAAAAAAGTATATATCTATAAAAGTTTTGAACGTTTTTGGCACTGGTCCCAGGCCATGTTAATTATTTTTCTCGCCATTACAGGCTTCGAAATACATGGCTCGCTGGATTTATTTGGTTTTGAGCTGGCGGTAAAGTATCATAATGTTGCTGCAATTGCTTTCATTATTCTGATTGTTTTCACCATTTTTTGGCACTTTACAACCGGTGAATGGAAACAGTATTTACCCACAACTAAAAATCTCCAGGCCCAAATACGTTACTATATTACCGGAATATTTCAGAATGCACCGCACCCGACACGAAAAACTACCCTTAGCAAACTTAATCCACTACAAAGGCTGGTTTATCTGGGATTGAAGGTTTTTATAATTCCTTTGATGGTTGTTTCCGGATTGTTGTTTTTGTTTTACCGTTACCCGCAAAAGGGCGATATTGAATATATAAATGTGGACGGGCTTGAAAATATAGCTTATCTGCATACTTTTGGCGCCTTTCTGCTGCTGGCCTTTTTAGTTGTACACCTTTACCTTATTACTACAGGCCATACAGTAACATCGAACTTAAAAGCAATGATTACAGGTTATGAAGAGCTCGAAGAGGAAGGTGAAGATATGGTCTCGGGCACAGAAACAGAAGCAAAAACTGAGGAAAATAATTCTAAATCATAATACCATGAAGAAACTATTCATATTCATACTGATTATTGCTGCTTTTGCGGCATGTCAGACCGAAAACAAATCAAAAGACAATAGTGCTGAATCAGCTGACCGGTTCAGTATTGTGATGAGCTATCTGGAAAGTAACGGAAATTATATAAACAGTGCTTCCATACCATCAATTATAAGCGCAAAAAAGCTTTATGGGCTTTTGGATCGCAATACACTGGTAATTGATATTCGCAAAGAGCCTCATTACCAGGATGGACATATTGCGGGAGCTGTAAATGTTAAATATAGCAACCTGTTAAATTATTTTGAAAAGAATATTGACCCTGCTTCATTTGATGTGATAGCAATCGCATGTTATTCGGGCCAATCTGCCGGCTTTGCTACAAGCTTGTTGAGGCTTTTGGGCTACGACAATGTTTATTCGCTTAAATGGGGTATGAGTTCGTGGAAAAAGAAATTTGCTGACATGAAGTGGTCCAAAAAGACCAGTAACAAATATTTGGATGCCATTACAACAGAAAGTAAACCAAAAGCTGAATTTGGAGAATATCCTAAAATTATGTCCGAAGACAGCATGGCTTACAATATAATTCGTAAGAGAGCGCATAAAATGTTTAAAAATGGTTTTCGTCATTATGCAGTCAAGAATAATGTACTGTTTGAACAACCTGAATCATTTTATATAATCAACTACTGGCCGGAAAAGTTTTATAAAAAAGGACATATTCCCGGAGCCATACAGTATACGCCAAAAAAATCATTAGACAGGGCGTCGTATCTTCAAACATTGCCCGTTGATAAACCTGTTGTTCCTTATTGTTTTACAGGCCAGCACAGTGCTTATGTTACCGCATATTTAGCATTGATAGGGTATGAGGCCAGGACACTGCTATACGGTGCAAATGGCTTTATGCATGATATGTTGGTTAATGAAATTGGTCATGCCTTTACCGAAAAGCAGGTAATGGATTATCCAACAAGTAAAGACCAATCGCAGACCAGGCCAAAAGCAAAGAAAGAAGAGAAATCAGAATCTACCGTCAGTGTTTCGGGTGGATGCTAAAATAAAACTAGTATGAGTCAACAAGGAAAAAAATACATGAACCCATACCTGGCAGGAGTGTCCTTAGGATTGCTCCTGTTGGCCACTTTTTATATTGCGGGGCATGGTTTGGGCGCAAGTGGCGCTGTTAAGCAATTTACGGTTGCTGCAGTAGATGAGGTAGCGCCTGCACACACAGCAGATAATAGCTTTTATGCACCCTATGCCGGAGAAGATTACAGCATGTGGGATAACTGGATTGTTTTTATGTTTATGGGCATGGTGATCGGTGGTTTTATTTCAGGCGCTGTATCAGACAGGTTAGGATTTAAAATAGAGAAAGGACCACGCATTGGCAACGCGACCAGGCTACTGTTTGCGCTAACCGGTGGAGTACTGTTCGGAATCGGATCGCAGCTTGCCAAAGGGTGCACCAGCGGTGCGGCATTGAGCGGTATGGCGGCCCTGTCGGCATCTGGTTTTATAGCCATGCTGGCCATTTTTGGAGTAGGCTTTATTGTATCAATATTTTTTAAACGTCTTTGGAAATAAATTTATAATATGGGACCATTAATACCTTATGGAATTATAAACCCGGAATGGACAATGCCGATCATTTTTTTAATTGGTTTAGGCTTTGGAATGATTCTGGAACAGGCAGGTTTCTCATCGTCGCGAAAACTTGTTGGTACATTCTTCGGATACGACTTTGTTGTGCTGAAAGTATTCTTTACAGCGGCCATTACAGCGATCATTGGTATCATTTTTATGGACTTTTTCGGTTTATTAGATACTTCAGTGATTTTTGTACATTCCAATTTTTTAAACAGCACGCTTGTTGGTGGAGCAATTATGGGGGTTGGCTTTTTGCTGGGTGGATTTTGCCCGGGCACCAGTGTAGCTGCAGGATCAATCGGTAAAGTTGATGCGCTTGTTTTTATTGGAGGTCTTTTTATTGGTGTGTTTATTTTTGGCGAGTTTTACGGAACTTTTGATGGGCTGTTTTCAGGCCACTATTTTGATCGCGAAAAAATATATACCCTGATCGGATTGGACAAAGGCACATTTGTATTCTGGCTAATTATTATCGCACTTTTTGCTTTTGCCATTGCAGGTTTCCTTGAAAGTAAAGTAAGCAACGAAGCATTAAAACCGGCCGATGTAAAATACGAGGGCTATGGACTGGAAGTACTTTTATTGTTTGCCATTGCTGTTACCATTGCTTTTATGCCCGGTAAGTCGGTAAATACTTTTAATGAACTTGATGAAAGCAAGGTGTATCAAAAGAGTCTTAACGATGCCCACAGAGTAAGTAGCGAAGAGCTTGCGTTTAATATTTTGCACGAAGTTGATGATATAAACATCATTGATGTACGCAGCGAAGCAGATTTTAACCAGTTTCATTTACCCGGGGCCATAAATATTCCTTATCCCGAAATTACTAAAGCTCAATTTGCAGAAACTTTTAACAATATAATGGGTAAAAACATCCTGGTGTCGAATGGCGGGGTAACGGCAGAAAAGGCATGGCTCATCGTCACCAGAATGGGCTTTCAGCATAACTATGTGCTCAATGGAGGTTTAAATAAGTTCATTAACGATATTTTTTATGCGCCAAAGCCCGACCCTGATGTAATTAAGATGGAAATTCACCATCAGTACCGATTCCGTCAAAGAGCGGCTAAAGTATTTAAAGAAGGCGAAGCTAAAAAGATCGTTTCTGATAAAAAAGTTGAGGTACCCCAGAAAAAGCAACAACCAGTGCAGATCAGCGGTGGGTGCTGATATTATGTTTATAAAAAAATATGTAAATTATGAATAGTCTAAGAAGTACCAGCCTTGTAATATTTGCACTCATCATATTAGGTGCAATTATACGCAGCCTGATTCCTGCTGATTATGATGTCACAGCAGAAGAGACTGTAAGTCACGACGCTAAAAAGGCAGCGATGAGTTACCTTGCATTTTACAAAAAGTATAATAGCAAACAAATAAACCAATATCAAATCATTGATATTCGCGATAAATATGCTTTTGATAAAGATCATATTCCCGGGGCTGTCAATATTCCTTATGCAGAACTGTTAAAAAAATCGGGCCTTTCGCAAATAAATAAAAAACCAGTGTTGGTATATGGCCAACAAGAAGCAACAAGCGCTGCAGCTAAGCTGATGTTGTTTCAACTTGGGTTTGAAAATGTAAATTATTTGCCCGGGAATTTTCAAACAATAAAGCAATTTGTACTTGAGGAATTTGATCCGGTTCACAGTTTTTACAGTGCCGAAAAGAAGCAATACAATTATCAAAACTATATTCGCACCAATCAGCAAGCGGCTGGGCAGGCACCACAAAAACAAACAGATACTCCCACGGAAACAATTAATGTATCGGGTGGATGCTAAACTGAGGCGCTTTTTCGGAGAATTATTTTCAGATATGATAATTTGTATTGGGATTAGTTGCTATGCGCAGCAGGTAGAAATATAGGAATACATTAAAACCAATACTTACCAGGCTAAACAGCCCGACGGTAATTAAAACATGATCGAACCATAATATTCCGGCACCCAATGCCAGCATGCGACCTATAAGAAGTGCAAGTTGGTATAGTGTGCCGGCTTTTTGTTTGTTGAGCATCGTCAGCAAGCTTGTAGCCGGGTTATTAATAAAACTGATAAAGTAAAAGGGCACGAGTACCTGGGTCATAAAACCTGTGGACATATAATCATCTGAAAGGACCAAATCGAACAGCCAGGGGGCTGTAAAGAGTAAAAATGCAAAGGGTATAAGCCCTATTCGGAACATATTGCGGTACATCTTTTTAACAAATGCCTTTAAATCGCGCCCGCCATGCATTATATCCGATGTTTCGCGATAAAAAACCTGACCTACAGAGTTGGCCACCATGCCCATTGGGGTATTCACAATTTTATTAGACATACCAAAATCACCCGAAGCCCCGGCACCAAAAAAGCGCGTAAGCATGAATACCGGTAACTGGCTGGAGAGGTTATTCAAAAAACTAATAAGAGTATCGTACAGCGGCATGTCTTTATAGCGGCGGGCTAACCGGCCAATATCGCCCCTGGCATATACAAAGCAGGCAGGGTCGTTTTTCATTGTATAAAAAATCAGCAATGCTGCACTTATAACCTGTGCAATGATAAGTCCGTAAAGCAATCCGTCTGCAGTAAAACCTAAAAAACCAAACAGGCTTTGTGTTACAACTAAAACCACACCTTTCGAAATACGGCCATAAGTTATTTGGCGATATTTTTTCAGCCGGTTTAAATAAAACATGAAAGTTTCAAAAAGCCCCAACAAAAAGGTGCTGATGGGCACAAAATAAAGCCAATCGGCCAGGTTTGGGTTTTCGATCAGTTTGCTTACAGCGGGGTGTATGGCCAATATGATGAGGAAAAGTAAAACGGATACACCAAGGCTGATAAAAGTGTTAAATGCCAACAGCGCCCTTGCGTCAGACTCTTTTTTAGGAAGCAGCAGGGCATAATGGTATTGCAGGTTGGAAATGATTTTGGTGAGTAAAATTATGCTGGAATAAATGAAATAGACGTCGAAAATTATTTTTGGATATATGCGTGTAAGCAAGGGGAAAATGAGAATGGGCAAAGCCTGACCGATTGCTGTACCACTAAACAGGCTGCCAACATTGCGCCAGAATGGATCCTGTAATGCTTTTCTGATTTTTTTCCTGAAGTGTTGCACCATTGCACGCATTTTGACGAAAATACGCAAAATTTGTCGAATCCCGCAAATCAAACCAATGCTATTGCATGGCTGTTAACGCTTCCTGACAACATTTACTCCCGCCAGCCCTTTTGCATCGCTTAGTGTTCGACATTTCGGTAATTTACTGTATCTCAGCAAGGGTTCAAGTTAAGGGAATAACATATTTTTTCAGAGCCATTGACTTTACAGCAAACTTTGTTACATTTGGATAATAGTCGTTAGCGTTTTATTGCACGTTTAGTAAAAACAGATAACCGAACACCAAATGTTCGCTTATCTCCGGGAAATGGAATGCTAAATGCAATAATTGCGTGGATATAGTCAATAGCCAAACGTTGGGGCTAATTTGAAAAAACGAAATGACAGGAATACTTAAATTTCTTACCGTAGGACTTTGGATAGTGATCCTGACAGTTTGGATTGGTGTTCTTTGGGTTGGTATTCCAGTAGACGTTTCGGACGATGTCACACGTGGAATTGTCGAATCGGCAACTGAACATATGAAGGACGCTACAACAACTAGAAGAATAAACACGACTCTAGCGTTGATACCAGCATTGATAATTTTCGGACTTGTGATTTATGGAATTCGGAAAATGAACAATCGACTCTTCTATATCGGAATGACACTCACAATAATTCCACTTCTGACCATTGGAATACTTGGATTAACTCAAGAATCAGAAATGCCATACAAGAACATTATAATAACAGTCATTGCGGTTCCATTGACATTTGGACTTGTAAAAGGACTGAAAGAAATATTTAGCGGACAGAAAATGGAACTGAAGTAGAATAAAAAAACTAGCTATAACAACGCATATGGCTTATGGCGGGTGAACGGCTATCAGCAAGGTTTTCGCTCCGTAGCAAGCTTTGGTTTCGGTGGACAATAAAGTGCTTAGAAACCCTGCACTACGCATAGTGCACCAAGAAGCGACACATCGGCGTAAAACAGTGTTGCCCCGCAAGAGCGGGACAGGCTATGCTTTAGTTGAGATGGAGGAGTCTGACAAGGTCGGATGACCCACCAGAGTCATTTTGCAGGAAAGGGCTCTAAACCGCCTAAAGGTGATTTGGTTAATAGCCATTGTACTGAACGATTCAAAGAATCTGCACCACAGTGCAGCAGGTAAAAAGAATAGCAAAACCTGCAACAGCATCGTAGGAGTTGCCCAGAAAATGAATCCATCAATACGGGGTTGGGTCAACTATTACAGACACTTTAATATTTGGAAACTCCACAAAGTCTTCCGATTGCTGCATAAACGCCTGGTGCGATGGGCACGTAGAAAGTACAAACGCTACAAGAATAGTCTTCGCAAAGCCTACAAATGGCTGAAGACAGTAAGGAAACAAATTCCGTACTTATTCTATCATTGGGAATTAGGATTTTCTATTTAACTTGTTGCAGATTTATGTATGACAAGAGTCCGCCAGCTGGCGGAGAAACTATCACAGCCTGTCCCGATTATTTCACCGGGATACGGTTCTGGCGCCTATGCTGAAGCTACGGCGTAAGCATGTGAGAGACCTGGGGTGAAATTTCCCCTTGTCTACTCGACTAAGCGGACCGTTAGCGAACATAGCAGCGGGCGAAAATTTACACAAGGATTTGAATAAAACGGAGCAAAAAGTTCTATAGAATGTGAAACTATTATTCGTATATTTGCGTTATATAAAGCGAATTGATTTTGGAGTTATTAAGGAAAAATAGACTTGTAAAGCTAAAGAGGAAGAATCGGGGAAATAATAAATTGATTGATGAAATCGATAAGTTAATCTCAGATATAGAAAATGCAAATTGGTCAAAACCAACAGAGATTAAAGAAACGCGACCAGATGCAGACTGTGTTCACAGCGATGGATTTTATTTCTTTGATATAC